>JAXHVM010000312.1 GCA_034189185.1 Deferribacterota bacterium | reverse complement strand
AGCTATTAATATAACAAAAAATTTGCCTGCTTGAAAAAATATATTCAGTTTCTGTTTTCCCACAATATACATAATGTAAGCAACGGGAGTTACAACAAATTTTGCAAAAAACATAATTGAAAATATACGAATGTACTGTCCAACCTCAGACCATTCTGCTCCTAGGAGAAAGGGCGTTATGGAAGGAACTAATAAAAATATTAATACAAAAGGAATAATTCCATAAAGAAAAAGTGTTTTTGAGGTTTTATAAAAGATCTTTTCACAATTACCTTCTTTCTGAATCCTTTCAGAAGCTTCTTGTTTAAAAACATCTCCTACAGAGGATGTAACAAACCATATCGGAGAGCCTAAAATTTTGTCAGACATTGACATATAACCTACGTAAGTGCTTCCCCATAATTTACTTAAAAGTAAATTAGGTGCTTTATCACCTAATACTGAGAAGGTGTCTGCAATTAAAGAGAATCTTGGAAAATTTTTATATCTTGAAAGCACTACTTTAATTTCCTTCCAATTTATTCTTATCTTCTTTATTAATTCAGATTTATGTAACAATATAAAATAGGAAAGTATATAGCCTAAGAAATATGCATATAGTAAACCGTCGTTAGTCCTACCCCCGAATCCCATCAGAATTCTAGTCGATACCACTACAATTGACTGCACTATTATAGCTATCGATATTAGCTTATAATCTTTCCTCCTAATTCTAAAGTAATACAAAGATTCATATATTGCGACTATTAAGATATTGAGAGAAAGGAGAATCTTATAATCAACTAACTCAGGCACTCCTATACCATTTAAAATCTGATTTCCCCAAATTAATAGTACAATATAAAATAATATTGAAGTACCTAAAGAGAAAAGGCTAGCAATGTAGACTAAGCTTTTAGCTTTATCTTCTTTAACAGGAAGTATAATTGCAAGGGAATATCTAAAATTAGAAATCAAAGCTATCATTGAAACAATAGTAAAATAAACACTAAAAACCCCAAATTCCTCAGGCGAATAAATTCTTGTAAATAGTGGGGTTAATAAAATTGGAACAGCTTGAGCCACAATTCTTCCAAATATTAAGATAAGAACATGTTTTTTATATCCGCTATCTCCAATATATTGCTGTAATAATTTTTGAATAAGTTTCTTCATATATTTACTTTAAAAATGTATAAATCTTTGTTCTTTAAATTCACAACACTTTCTAACTCTAACCACTGAGATTCCATATATATTGAAAGTCTATCTTGATAAGGAAAAGGCTTCTCTTCAACAGTTGATACTATTAACCCTATCCTCTCAATATCAAAATTCTCAATCGTCCGAAGGTCATATCTTACAGATTTTCCATAAATATCAAAAGAGGTATATTTCTCAAACATCTTTAAATTCTTTTTTCTAGGTACCCACTCCGCTAACTCCCATTTCCATTCTGGATTATACCTATTATCCCCCCTATACACCTCAACTAGAATATCCCAACCTGGGTCATTTAAC
>JAXHVM010000311.1 GCA_034189185.1 Deferribacterota bacterium | reverse complement strand
CCAAAATAATAATGGAGGATATCTCAATGAGAGAAAAAAACAGAAAGTTGTGGAGTGAAAGAATTGAAGATTACAAAACAAGTGGATTAAGTGCAGTTAAATGGGCTGAAGATAAGGGTGTCAGCATACATAAACTTAGATACTACATACATAAATTTAACAAGGAAAAAAAAGAAGGTTTAAATCAAGATTCAAAAGAAATACAGTGGACATCAGTAGCTTTAGAAAAAGAAGACTCAGAAAATAAATCTAATAACCCTCTAAAGATTATCATAGGTAAAGCTACAGTAGAAGTAGCTGATGGATTTGATGTAGATACCTTTAAATCCGTTATAAAAATATTATCCCAATGCTAAATAAGGGTACCAGTCAGATATATCTAGCACTAGGGTATACTGATTTAAGAAAATCTATTGACGGATTATCCATTCTTGTACAGGAAAGCTTTGACCTTGATCCATTTTCAAGAAGCCTATTCGTATTCTGTAATAAAAAACGAGATAAAATTAAAATCTTAGTATGGGATCTAAACGGCTTTTGGATGCACTACAAAAGATTAGAAAAAGGTGTATTTAAATGGCCTGATGATCAAAATTCTAAAACTTTAATAGTTGGAGATAGAGAGTTTAGATGGTTGCTAGATGGTTTATCAATCAGTCAAAAAAGTGCTCATAAGATTGTCAAAGAACGAATAATAATATAGTTTTAAACTTTTTAAATAGACAAAATAAAACCTCTGTAAATGTTGAAAATTCAATATATAAACGAAATATTTTAGTATCTATTTTCCTTAAAATATGATATAATTAATCTATGAAAACAATAGAAAAATCAACTGAAATAAATTCAAATATAGAAAAAGATTTTCAAGAACTTCAAAATAAATACGCTCTTTTAGAGCAAGAATTTGAACAAACAGCTGCTAAATTAAATTGGTACAAAGAGCAGTTTCGTTTGAGTAAAGAAAAACAATTCGGCTCATCAAGTGAAAAAAGCAACTCTGATCAGTTATCAATTTTTAATGAAGCCGAAAAAGAATTCAGACCTAAAAAACAAGAACCAACTATTGAAGAAATTACATATAAACGTAAAAGAAATAAAGGCTTAAATAAAAAATCCTTTGATGATCTTCCTGTAGAGATAATAGAATATAAACTACAAGAAGAAGATAAAATATGTCCAAGCTGTGATAGTACTCTTCATGAAATGAGTAAAGAGATTCGTAAAGAGTTAAAAATCATACCAGCTCAGGTTAAAATAGTAGAACATGTTCGTTATGTCTATGCCTGCAGACAATGTGAAAAAGAAAATATATCTACTCCAATTATCACAGCTAAAATGCCAAACCCCCTACTAAAGGGTAGTTTTGTATCCCCTTCCTTACTAGCATATATAATGGACCGTAAATATTCTGAGGCAGTTCCACTATATAGACAGGAAAAACAATTTAATAACTTTGGAATTGATCTGTCCCGTCAAAACTTTGCTAACTGGATTATCC
>JAXHVM010000310.1 GCA_034189185.1 Deferribacterota bacterium | reverse complement strand
CTTTAACTTTAAATATTCTAACATATATTTGTGTGATTTATCAGAGGAGAGGTGCCCAGCTAATAGGTAATTGTTAATCTCCTTTTTTAAGGTTGTTGCAATAAGAGCTGCTGCGGTGGAGACTACCCCATCTATAATTATTGGAATTTTGTTGTAGCAACCTGCTAAAATAACGCCAGTTAAACCACCTATCTCAAAACCACCTATTTTTGATAGAACATCGATACCATCTTTTTTGTTAGGGTTATGTTTTTTGATAGCCTCATCTATGATCTCTATCTTTCTTTCTAAGGTTTTGCCGTCTATGAGTGAGCCTCTGCCTGTTATTTCTCTTGGATCTTTCTCTAATATTACTGAGGCTATTGCAGTAGATGGGGTTGTATTGCCAATCCCCATATCCCCTGTAGCAATTAAGTTTATGTTGTATTTTTTTATAAATTTATCTGTTATTTCAAAACCTGTCTTAATAGATTTCTCTGCATCACTAATTGACATTGCTTTTTGCAGCCTAAAATTATTTGTACCAGCCTTTATTTTTCTGCATAAATAAAAGATGTTATCATTACTAAAGGTAGGTTTTTGGAAATTTTCTTTCATCCCAATATCGGTAATAATAGTTTTAATTTTGAGTGATTTAGTTAGAACAGTGGATGTTGCCTTTCCCCTAATAAAGCTTTTAACCATTTCTAAGGTTATTGATTGGGGATATTGACTTACCCCTTCCTCTACTACACCGTGGTCACCAACCATTATAAAGAGCGCTGCTTTTTCAATATTAGGATTTAAATTTCTTGTAATGCCACAAATCTGTTCAGATATTGTGTGGAGAAAACCCATGGCCCTGTAAGGCATGATTAATTTAGATGTTTTATTTTTTGCCTTTTTTATATATTCTGTATTAATGCTATCTATTTTTTGCAGTATATTTTCTAATTGCATTGATTAAAAATATAATAATTGAATTAATATTACAATTAAAATTATGATATGAAATTTAGTTTAAAAGCTTCAGATAGGTTTTATGAGTCAATAGCTGATATCTCTCTTTTATTAGTTTCTCTTTGTTGGGGTTCTACTTTTGTTATTATAAAAATAGCTTTAAATGAAGTATCTGTATTAGATTTTTTATTTTTGCGTTTTTTATTAGCAACCTTCTGTATGTTGCCCCTATTTATAGTAAAATATAAATATATAAATATTAAAAGTATTGGTGCTGGAATATTTTTAGGTATTCTTTTATTTTTACTTTTTGCATACCAAACAATTGGCATAGCTTATACTAAATCAGCTGAAGCTGCATTTATAACGGGCTCATATATTATCTATACCCCTATCTTTTCAGTTTTAATTCTTAAGAAAAAACCCTATAAATCATCTATTATAGGTGTTTTATTAGCGTTTATTGGACTTTTGGTAATGACTTTAAGATGGAAATTAAACTTGAGTGTGGGAGAGCTCTATCTAATACTAAATGCAATTTTTCTTGCACTTCATATTATCT
>JAXHVM010000309.1 GCA_034189185.1 Deferribacterota bacterium | reverse complement strand
TTAAAATCTCTAATTCCTTTACAATATTTTCACTTATATTTGAGCCGATTATTTTTTCTATATCTTTATATTTTATATCTGTTCTCTTTAATGCATCATATGCAGACAACTTTACTTTATCTTGTTTTTCACTTTTTAACTCTATATATGACTTCTTCAATCTAGCGATTTCACTGTTAAGCATAGATTCTTCTTTTTTAAATCTATCATATCTTGCCTTGCTAATTAAACCCAATTTAAAACCTTTTTCAATCAATCTAAACTCAGCATTATCTTCTCTCAAAATTAGTCTATATTCAGCTCTTGAATGAAACATCCTATAGGGCTCATCAATACCTTTGGTTATCAAATCATCAATCATAACCCCTATAAAGCTTTCATCCCTATTCAATAAAAATGGCTCACTTTTATCAATATACTTTACAGCATTAATGCCTGCAATCAATCCTTGTGCAGCAGCTTCTTCATAGCCTGTTGTACCATTAATTTGACCTGCAAAAAACAAACCATTAATTTTTTTTGTCTCTAAATTATTTTTTAGTTCTGTAGGATTAACATAGTCATACTCTATTGCATAAGCAGGCCTTATAAATTCAACCTTTTCTAAGCCCTCAATGCTTCTATAGAACTTAAGCTGTACATCAACTGGAAGAGAGGTTGATAGTCCATTTGCATACATCTCCAATGTGTTTAAACCTTCAGGCTCTATAAAAACCTGATGTCTATCTTTATCAGGAAATTTCACAATCTTATCCTCTATTGATGGACAATAACGTGGACCAATACCTTTGATACGTCCACCATAGAGGGCTGATTTGTCTAGATTGTCTCTAATAATATTATGTGTTTCCTTATTAGTATAAGTAATAAAACAAGGTATTTGTTCAATTTCAATCTTTTCTGTTTCAAAAGAAAACCCCTTGGGGTCCTTATCCCCCCATTGTTCTTTTAGTCTATTAAAATCTATTGTTCTCTTATCTAGCCTTGCAGGGGTCCCTGTCTTAAGCCTTCCAATCTCAAACCCTAAATTCTTAAGAGACAGTGTCAAATCAGTTGATGAGAATTCATTGGCTCTACCAGCACTATATCTTTTATCCCCAATATGGATTAACCCGTTTAGAAATGTCCCTGTTGATAATATTACAGCTTTAGATAGTATTTCCTCGCCATAAATAGTTTTAACACCAATAGCTATTCTATTTTTTGCTAATATGTCAGATACAATACATTGCTTTATATAAAGATTATCTATCCCCATTAAAATATCTAGCATTGTTTTCATATACAACGATTTATCAGCTTGCGCCCTAGTACTTCTCACTGCTGGGCCTTTTTTAGTATTTAACACCCTAAATTGTATCCCTGACCTATCTATAACCTTTGCCATAATCCCGCCTAATGCATCTATATCTTTTACGAGGTTACCCTTTGCTAGCCCACCAACTGATGGGTTGCAACTCATTTGTGCAATTTGCTCAATATTTGTTGTACACAACAAAAC
>JAXHVM010000308.1 GCA_034189185.1 Deferribacterota bacterium | reverse complement strand
GGTTATGGTACAGTTGTTGCTTTTTGTATGCTTTTATACCCAGCAGGTGTTGCTATTGGCTCTGATCCTATCGTACTCTTGGGTGCTATTTTAAGCGGTGCTGCATTTGGTGATAATTTGGCTCCAGTCTCTGATACTACAATTGTTTCTGCAGTTACACAACGCACTGATATAATAGGCGTTGTAAGATCTAGGTTTAAGTATGCCGTTGCTGCTGCTATTCCTGCAATGATTTTATTCTTAATATTTGGCGGTAGTGACATGACTGTAAAAAATGATATATTGAGTACTGGTGCCTTTGGGAGGCCTGAGGGATTAATACTTCTAATACCCTTTGCCTTAGTTTTATTAATTGCATTTAGGGGCCATCACATTATAACATCCTTAACATGGGGGATTATATCCTCGGTTATATTAATATATATAGCAGATTTATGTCCAATGAAGAATATTTTGTGGTTTAATCTTAAAGAAGGAAGGGTAGAGGGGGCACTGCTTGATGGTGTATTAGGTTATGTAAATATGGCAGTATTAATTTTATTGGTTGTTGCTCTAGGTTATATTGTAAATATTGGTGGTACAATGGATGCTATTAGAAGATTTACTATTTCAAAGATTAAAGGTGTTGTAGCAAGAGCAGAGATAGCTATGTGGGCACTAGTAGGTATATTAAACTCTTTAATTACTATTAATACTGCTGCTGAAATATTAGCCTCAACTTTTGTGTATGATATAGGAAATGAATTAAAAATTCATCCCTATAGAAGGGCAAATTTTTTAGACTCAATGACCTCTGCGTTGGGTTATATTTTTCCCTGGGCAGGTGGTACTTTACTAGGTATTGTTTCAATACAGGGGCTTACATCTAAATATAGCTTTGTTCAGGCTGTAAATCCTATAGAGGTTGTACCCTATGTTTTTCATGGGTGGCTTCTGGTTATTGTTATGTTAATTGCTGCAATAACAGGATGGGGTCGCAGATTTATAGGCCCAAATGGAGAAGAGGTTAAAAGTCTCAAAGGTTGATATTTTTTATATATTGCTAAATTAGAATTTTTTTAATATAATACAGAATGAATGATAAAATGTTTAAAATTTCTTTTTTTATGCTTTCAGCTTATTTTGGATTGAGCGTATATTTTAGTTTTTTTATTGCACCACTACTCTTTAAATTATTAAATAAAAATGATGCTGGATTGGTTGTTAGCAATATATTTCCTTCATATTTTACAATTGGTATAATTGCTTTTTTTATTTGCTTAATTTATATTATGAGATATGCCTTTAGTAGTATTATTGCAGCTATTATTGTAATAGCAATGATACTGTTAATAATCCAATTATTTTATATCATCCCAGAATCTAGAGTTTTGAAAGAAACAAATTATGATGTTTTTTTGAAACTGCATAAATGGTCAATGGTTTTTAACATTTTAGTTATATTGTTTAATTTTATTGTAATAATTTATATGTTTATAAGAGATTTAAATCATTAAAAATAAT
>JAXHVM010000307.1 GCA_034189185.1 Deferribacterota bacterium | reverse complement strand
AAACCATTATATGCAACCGAAAATAGATTGAGAAATGAAATAAAGCGAGTCGGCGTAGATCCTTATGCAGAGTATCTAATAAATAAAGGCTTATCCTTTAATATAAGAATTAAGAATTTAAGACCCTGTCAAGCTAATATAATAAAACAAGAGGCTTTGGCAGTTGGAATTGATGCTGCTGTGGCACGTGATGTTGTAAGCTGTTCACGAGATATATCTGATGTTTGTTTGTTCGCACATATTCATGGTTTAACTAAATTTGTTGAAAAACTCAAGAAACAACCCTTTGGCTTAAAAGATTTAGCCTTAGAAATAGAAGATATGTTATTCGCTAATAAGATAAGAGAGTTAAAATTGAGAGATGTTATAATGCCTTTAAATAAGCCAAAATTAATGGGCATATTAAATACTACCCCTGATTCTTTTAGTGATGGAGGTTTATATACAAATAGAGAAGCTATTCTAGGCAGGCTTATAGAGTTTAAAGAAAAAGGTGTTGATATAGTTGATATTGGCGGCGAATCAACAAGGCCGTACAGTAAAAGGGTGTCTGCTGAAAAGGAGTGGAGTAGGATTGCCTTTGCAGTAGAGAAAGCTTTGGAATTAGGTTTGGTTGTTTCCGTAGATACATATAAATCGGAAGTTGCGGCAGAAGCTCTAAAGCTTGGTGTTCATATGATTAATGATATTAGCGGCATGGGTTTTGATAAGAAAATGGCAGAGGTTGTGGCTCGTTATAATTCAGCTATTTGTTTAATGCATATTAAAGGGGTGCCTGAAACGATGCAGGATAATCCTAGCTATGAGGATGTAGTTGAGGAGATATATTTTCATCTAGAGGATTTAATAAATAAAGCTATATCAGCTGGGATATCAAAAGAGTCGATTATTGTAGATCCAGGATTTGGTTTTGGTAAAAAATTAGAGCATAATTTAAATTTATTAAAATATTTTTGGGAGTTTAGTGGCTTGAAAGTGCCTCTATTAGTTGGAATTTCTAGAAAAGGTTTTGTTGGTAAACTCTTAGGAAACCAGGATAAATATCGGGTTTTAGGTTCAAAACTCTTAGAGATGTTAACGTTGTTACAGGGAGCATCCATTATTAGAGCTCATGATATAGATGAATCGAAAGCTTTAATTGAATTAACAAATCATTTAATTTGTGATGACTGAAGTTATAAAAACCTTTAGTCTTATTGACTTAATAGATATCCTAATTATTTCCTATCTAACTTATAGGCTCCTTCTTTTATTTAAAGGTAGCAAAACAATTTATATGTTTTTTGGGGTTATCTTCTTATTGGTAGCTTCATTTTTTTCTAATATGCTGAAACTAACCACCACCTCGTGGTTATTAGATAGTTTCACATCATACTTATTTTTAATACTGATTATTGTTTTTCAGCCTGAGTTTAGGAGGGTATTGGCTGCCTTAGGAGAGCCTCGTATAAGGGGTAATAATAAGAGTACAGAAATGGCTTCCTATTTAGATGAGATTATAAAAGCAGTAATTGTGCTT
>JAXHVM010000306.1 GCA_034189185.1 Deferribacterota bacterium | reverse complement strand
GCTGCATCCTCTAAAACTTTTTTTGCAACAATCAATCCTAGTAGCTGTGAAGTATCTGTATGTTCCACATTTGCAGGTGGAATACTAAATTCTATTGGATCAAAATCAATCTCTGGTATAAATGCACCTCTTTTACAATAGGTTTTCCCAGGAGCAAATGGGTCTGGGTCATAATAATCTTCTATAAACCAGTAATCAGGTGGGATTTCCTCAAAAAGATCTGCTTTCTCCATTATATTTTTCCAGAAACCCGTAACATTAACAGAACCTGGAAAGATAGCTGATATACCAACTACAGCTATCGGTTTAAATTTATTTTTATTCTTTTCCTCCATCAGACTGTCTCCGTATCATACAAGTTTTATTTTTTTAGGCCTGAAATTAAAGCAGATATTTGGCACGTTTACTCCAGCACTCCTTAGTTGTTCAGCTCTTAAAACGACGCATGCACCTTCTAAAATGTTTAATGCAATATCAACAACCATCCTATTTTTAGGGTCTTCAAGGTAACTTCCTTTAACCCATTCATTAAACGCTCCCATTGACGGCCCACATTGTATCTGAAAATCACTTATCCTATCTTTATTACCTTCTATTGCCCACTGACCTGCAAGGCCCAAATACCATCTAAATACCAATGCCATTTTAAACTTAGGATCTTTTTCAGCTTTTTCTACAGTTTTTTTATTTCTTTTTGCGAAATAATCTCTAGTATCTTTCCAAACTTCTTCTATATTTTTTCTAAATATTTCTTCCCCTAATTTTTTCCTCACATCATCAGGTATCTCTTCTAAAGAATTATAACTTTGATAAATATTATATAATTTCAATGCTCTACCAGGAAAAAGAGTTCCCCTTTTTAACACCTGGACTTTCACGCCCATTTCGAACATATCCCCTGCTGGAGCCATTATAACATCTGCAATACCAGCCTTTGCTAACATCTCTTTCGCAATATCTGAAACGCCACCTTCAACAGCAGCCTCATTAATTGTACCAGTTAGCACATAGGCAGCCCCCATAGAAAAAGCTCCTGCTGCAGCCATAGGTGTGCTTATACCACCAGCTGCACCTATCCTAATACGTCTTTTATATCTATATCGAGCCATCATTCTATCTCTTATTACCAATACAGTTGGCACAATTGATATTAAAGGCCTATTATCTGTATGGCCTCCAGAATCTGCCTCCATAGTTATATCCTCGGCAATAGGGACTTTAAGTGCTAACATTGCTTCTTTCTCAGAAATCTCACCTTTTTTGACAAGATTGTCTAAAATATTCTTTGGAGCTGGGCTCATAAATTTCTCTGCCATTTCAGGCCTTGAAATTTTAGCAAATACATAATTTTTACGAACAATATTACCCTTTTGATCAGTTCGTAAACCCTTTGAAGCATATTTTACAACAGAAGGTGTAATTCTCATAAAAGCTGAAGCAGACATCTTCCTAACATTATTTCTTAAATATATATTAACTATCTCATTTTCCAATTCAGGTTCTGCCGGTGAATAAATCAG
>JAXHVM010000305.1 GCA_034189185.1 Deferribacterota bacterium | reverse complement strand
GATACATTAAAAGAATTTATTCATTTCTCTGAATTTAATGAAAATAATAATAAAATATTAGATGAGTTAAATAATTTTTTTAGAACAAAGGTTGATTTGGTCATAGGTGTTGTTAGAAGTAGAGATATTTTACTTAAAACCAGAGAAACAGTAGAAAATTTACAAATTAAATTAGAAGATTTTAGACCAGTAGAATTTAGGGATTTTATTAAATATTTTGAGATGAAAATACGATTATTTGTCGTACTTCAAATAATAGATGCTTCCCTTAAAAGAGAGAAAACATTGGGTGCTTTTGTTATAGAATAGAATATGTTTGTAGTTTTTTATAATCATTAAAGTATCATATATTAAAGGATTATATATTAACTTATAAACTGCTTGACATATAAACATTTACTCTATAAAATAAAATAGAACAATTTTAGGTATATGTCGATGAGAACAATATTTTGTCTATTAATATTTTTCGTTTTTTATATACCATTGATATACGGAGATTTAGAGCCAGCTAAGAATATTAAACTCCATGGAATTTCTAATAGAGATTATTATATAAAAGATGTTAAGCTTCACAACATTCTTAATAGCAATTATTATTTAAACAAAGATGTTGACCTATATTCTCCTGAGGAATTTTATGGTTTTCCTCTAACTGAAGATCAAATTTTAGTAGATTATGAACAATTGTTAAAATATTATCAATATTTAGCTAAAAATTCACCCTATGTTAAATTAGAAAATGTTGGATATTCAACTGAAGATAGAAAAATCTATCAAGTTATAATATCATCTGAAGATAATTTAGATAATTTAGGAGATATTTTAGAAAAACAAAAAATTCTTTCAGATCCAAGAATAAAGGGTGAAATAGATATAAATGAACTGATCAATTCACAGCCAATGGTTTTATTTGTTGGTTTGTCTATTCATGCAAATGAAATTACCTCAACCCAAATGGCTCCAAATTTTATCTATAAGCTTTTAAGTATACAAGATGATTATTTGAAAGAAATTTTAGATAAAATTGTTTTGGTTTTTTCGGTTACAATTAATCCAGATGGTGTTGATAGGGTTGTTCATTGGTATTGGAATACATTAGGCACAAAAGCGGAAGGAACAACACCACCATTTTTGTATCAAAAATATGCAGGTCATGATAATAATAGAGATTATTTTATGAATAATCTTGCTGAAACAAGGGTTTGGAGTGAACAACTATTTAAGAGATTATATCCAGTTATTGTTTATGATATCCATGAGATGGGCAATACTGGGCCCCGGTTTTTTGTTCCACCATTTGATGATCCTGCAAATCCAGAGGTTCATTCAACTATTATAAGGGATATTCAACTTATTGGTGGTGCTGTTGCATCAGATCTTGCCTATAAGAACTTGGAGGGTGTTGTAACAAATGGTATTTATGATATGTGGTGGCATGGTGGGCTAAGGCCTGCTCCATATTACCACAATCAAATTGGTATATTAACAGAGGCTGCAAGAGTGAATATAGCGTCACCTG
>JAXHVM010000304.1 GCA_034189185.1 Deferribacterota bacterium | reverse complement strand
AAATATTTTCAATCTCATTACACCAAACAATTTGCCCCCCCACCTTTAACATATCTTTGGTTCTACCAACTATATAGTAATTGCCATTTTTGTCTTTCTTTGCAAGGTCCCCTGTTTTAAACCAGCCATCATCAAATACCTTTGCTGTAAGCTCTGGTTCATTATAATATCCCATAAAGACACCCTCCCCTCTTGCTCTCAACTCACCTATTTCACCTGCATTTTTCTCTAGCCCATTTTCATCTGCAATTTGGAGAGTTACCCAAGGATGAGGTTTACCAACTGTTGTAATATTATTAGGTTCACAGACTGTAACTGGTGGCACAACCTCAGTCATACCCCATCCATTAAATAAATCAGCGTTTGGAAAATACTTTTTTGCTCTTCTAAGGGTTTCAGGGTCACTTGGTGCACCAAATACATCAGCTAGTTTAACACTTGTTAAATCAAAACGCTCTATCTCCTTTAAATAGAGTAGTGCATACCACATAGGCGGAACCATCCAAAACATAGAAACTCGCCACTTTTCAACAAGTTTTAAAAATACAAGGGGGTGAAAACGCTCTAACATCACTGTTGAAAGACCGCATTTAATAGCAAGCATAGGAAATAACATGCCACCTGAATGAGAAAGGGGTATTGCTGTAATAGCTCTAGCATTTACAATATAATCATGTAGAAAATAATCAAGTGCATCTGAACCTATATGAATATGCCTATAATTCCATAAAACCCCTTTTGGTTTGCCAGTACTACCAGAGGTACAGAAAATACTTGAATAGTGGTTTCTCTCTATGTCAACCTTTTTAAAAGCCACAGGCATATTATTAGTTAAATTATTATATGAGAGATATTGGGGTTCGCTATCTAGGGAGATTATATTTTTTAAACAATTAGATTTGTTTTTTAAATTTGTTAAATTACACCTCTGATTGTTTTCTGCAAATATTAACTTAACACCACAGTGATCAACTATATTTATTACCTCATCTTCTTTAAGATAAAAATCAATGGGGACTATAATTATCCCTGTAATATAGCAGGCATAATATATATAAAAATATTCAGCCCTATTTGGTATATATACTGCTACCTTATCTCCTTTTTCAAGCCCTAATCCATGCAATGCATTTGCTAACTTAAAAGCATTCTCCTTCATTTCAGCATAAGATATTTCTTTGTCACCATCTATTATTGCAGTTCTACCGTCATATCTCTCTTCTGCTGATACTAATAAATCAAATACGTCCATTATATCCTCCTAGTTTTAAATATTTTTAAAAAACATGTAGCCAACGAACATTTAGCGCAACACCATCTGGTCTATTTCTGGTTATCACCTCATCATAGAAGTTAACCCAAAACAAGTCTTTTTTTTCATCTGAGATATACATTGCCCCTGGGCCAAGTGCTAAAACCCTCTCTTTTGAATCAGGTATATCATGACCATCTATCTTGTGATTTGTAATCTGTTCTAAATAATAACCGTTAATACCAGCCCTAAAATTTTCAGTTATACCATA
>JAXHVM010000303.1 GCA_034189185.1 Deferribacterota bacterium | reverse complement strand
TTTCATTTTGATCCTCTCATTTTATGTGAAAATTTTGAAAAAGAATATAAGGTAGTAGTTGAAAAAATAGTTGAAAAATTGGATGAAAAAGTGGTAAGCTATATTAGTATAGGAACACTAAGATTTATGCCGCAATTAGAGGATATTATAAGGAATAATTATTTGGAAAGCGGCATATTGGCTAATGAGTTTGTAAAGACTATTGATGGGAAATTGAGATATCTAAAGCCAGTGAGATATTATATGGTGAATTATTTGTATAATCTTATTAGGAAATATTGGAAAAATGCTTTTATATATCTATGCATGGAAGATGTTTCAATCTGGGAAAATGTTTTAGGCTATGATCCAGGAAATAGAAAATCTTTTGAGAAAAATTTTCATTTTATATATAATTATTTGTAGGGTTTATAATGAGATCATTTTTATGTTTTGATGTTGGGGGTACTTTTGTTAAATGGGGTATAATAAATGAGAATGGTGAAATTTTAGAAGAGAGTGCCTATGAGACCCCAAAAGACTATAAGAATTTTATTGCAAGAATTGAGAATATTTATAGAAATCATGTAGATATTGTTAATGCAATAGCTATAGCAGTTCCAGGGGTTTGTGATTTAAAAGAGGGAAAAATATTATTTACACCTAATATCTTGTATTTAAGAGGTAAATATATTGTAAATGATGTAAAATCATTTGCCTCTGATATTTTTTGTACCATTGCAAATGATGCCAATATGGCGGCTCTTGGTGAGTGTAAGTTTGGAGATGAAAATAAGTATGACAATGTAACAGTAATAACCCTTGGCACAGGTGTAGGTGCTGGGGCTGTAGTAAATGGAAAGCTCTTTAGAGGCAATATTTCACCCTGTGAGATAGGTCATATAACACTAGTTGTTGATGGCCAGAAATGTGGTTGTGGTAAGAGAGGGTGTTTTGAAGCTTATTGTAACTCTGCTAGTTTGCAAAGATATTTTAAAGAATTTAGTGGCTCATCACACAACTTTGAGCCCATTGATATTTATAGATTAGCAAAAAATGGCAATCTAATTGCAAAGGAGGTTTTCAAGAAATATGCCTATTATCTAGCTCATGGTTTAGCTAATGTTGCCAATATATTTGCTCCTGAGGTTATAAAAATAAGTGGTGGTCTGTGTGAGATGATGGATATGTATATAGAAGATACTCTAGAATACTTTGACGATTTAGTATATCCAGCTTATAGGGGATGGGTAGAGATTAAGATAGCTACGTTAAAAAATAGGGCAGGTATTCTTGGTGGTGCAGCTCTGTGCAGTGAGAGATTGTTAGATTTTGCTTAATGAATCTTAATAGTTTAATATAGTTTCAAAGTATTTATTGCGTAAAATATAAAATTAGCCTAAATTGATAGTTTAAGTTATGGAAAAATTTTCAGTTGCAATAATTGGTTGTAACAATAATACCTATGGTTTACTTGGATTATTGTGTGATAATAAAGAAATTATATACAATAAAACAGGATTAATTATAGATGTAAAATATATATATAATGATAAGG
>JAXHVM010000302.1 GCA_034189185.1 Deferribacterota bacterium | reverse complement strand
AAATAAAATTAAACAAATAAAATTTAATATTTAAAATGATAAAAAGAAAGTTAATAATTTTTTTAATAATATTTATATCATTAATAGCAACTTCTAGCTATTCGAGTAATTCATATGGCCCTGCATCATCTTATGGAATATGGTCAGTAGTACCCCCATTAATAGCAATATTGTTAGCTTTTATTAGTAGGAATGTAATAGTATCACTATTAATAGCTATATACATAGGTGGTTTAATTATATCAATTGATGGTAACAATCTATTGGCTGCTTTTGTAGTTGCTTATGTTAAGGTTGTTAATTATATATTGCATTCTCTAGCCGATCCTTGGAATGCGGGGATAATATTGCAATGCCTAACTATTGGGGGCTTAATTGCTCTATTAAATAAAGTAGGCGGTATGAATGCAATTGCTAATAAGTTAGCTAAGAGAGCAAAAACGCCAATGGGGACACAACTTATAACCTGGCTTTTAGGTTTTTTTATCTTTTTTGATGATTATGCAAATTCTTTGATTACTGGTCCAATTATGAGGCCACTTACAGATAAGATGAGAGTATCAAGGGAAAAACTTGCCTTTATTATAGATTCAACAGCAGCTCCTATTGCTGGCATTGCATTAATCTCAACATGGGTTGCCTATGAGATTGGTTTGATTAGAGATGCCTTTAAGTATCTCTCCATTGATCTAAATCCCTATGTTGTTTTTGTAGAGACTATTCCCTACAGGTTTTATAATATATTAATTTTAATTTTTGTCCCTTTAACAGCTTTGCTTATGAGAGATTTTGGGCCAATGCTTAAAGCTGAAAGTAGGGCTAGAGAGAAGGGTAAGGTTTTATCTGACAGTGCAAAGCCAATGATTACTGATGAAGCATTAAAGATTTCATTGAAGAATGGTATAAAGGTAAGTTATTGGGACGCCTTAATACCACTATTTGTTTTAATTATAGCTTCGTTTCTAGGTTTTTATCTAGATGGTTATTTCAGAATAATGTCAGGTGAGAACCAAGAATATATAAGATTACTTAAGGAGGCTCCCCTTGATTTTACATCTATTTGGATAGCTTTTGGCAAATCAGATGCATCAATTGTTCTATTTCAGGCTGCATTATTGGCTAGTATTTTTTCAGCTGTTATGACAATTATAAAGAGACAGTTTGCTGTAACTGAGGCAATAAATACATGGTTAACAGGTGTTAAATCTCTAAATTTAACAGCAGTTATACTACTGCTTGCTTGGTCATTGTCTGCAGTTATGAAGGAATTAAAGACTGCCGAGTATTTAGTTGGACTGTTGAGCAATCGATTTCCCATAATAATTTTGCCGGCTACTATTTTTTTACTGGGTGCTGTCACCTCCTTTGCAACAGGTACATCCTATGGCACAATGGGCATATTAATGCCTTTGTGTGTACCTTTGGCGTTTAGTTTAAATCCATCCCATGAATACCTTATAATTAATATTAGTGCTGTATTAACGGGTGCAATCTTTGGGGATCACTGCTCACCTATATCAGATACAACAATATTATCGTCAATGGGT
>JAXHVM010000301.1 GCA_034189185.1 Deferribacterota bacterium | reverse complement strand
CCGTTTGCCTATAAAAAACATTATGTTGATAAAATTAGTTATGCAAGCGGCGAGGCGGCTAACTTAGGAACATATGTGCACGAAAACATTAGAGCGGTATTACAAGGTGAAGAAACACCATTTGTAAATCTTCAAATTAGTTCCTTAAAAGATGCACAACGGTTTTTCGATAACGGAAATTTAGTATTGGGTTTTTTAGATTCAAAGTTTGATATTGAAAATATTGAATCAGAACAAGATGTATGGGTTGATGAAAACTTCAATTTAGTTGACCCAAACAGTGAGCAAGGATTTTTAAGAGGTATTATAGACTTGGTAATAGAAGAAAAAAATGGCAACTTGATAGTTTTAGATTGGAAAACAGGTAGAAGCGAGCCAGATACATTGCAATTATACATATATGCAATTTTAACAAAAGCTAAATATGGAAAATATCCTGATGAAGTTGGATTTATAAAATTGAGAACAAAAGAAATAACCATATCGAAAATAGATACAGATATAATTGATTCCGTAAAAAAATATTTGAAAGAACTAATTAAAATTATTGAGTCTGATACTGAGTTTAAACCAAAAGTAGGGCAACACTGTTCTTATTGTCAAGTAATTCACGCATGCCCTTTGGCACAAGATTTAAATATTCCAGATTTAACAACAAAAGAAGGCATTGTTGAAGCTATGAAAAAAGCACATGTTTTGAAACAATTGGCAAGTGATATTGAAAAAAGAGTAAAAAACGTTATTGATACCGATGAAGTTGTTGATGCAGATAATTATAAAGTTTATTACGAAACTACTTCATATTATTCGTTTAAACGCAAAGCAAATGCTTCAGATGTTATTTCTGAAATAATTAATAGAACAACAGAAGAAGAATTGGGAAAATATTTAAAAATAAATACAAATGAATTAATTAATGATGAAAGATTTGAGGATTTAGTTAAGGATTATTTTGTTTTAAAATCAAAAAACACACTAAAATTTGAATCAAAAAATTAAGTAATACAAAAATAAAAAAAGGGAGGAGCAAACAAATGAAGGCAAATAAGTTGCTTGAAATAACAAAAAAACCATTTTCAATTGCCACACAAGAAACATTTAGGTATTTTATTAAAAACATCTATCCAAAAATACCAGAATTAAAAAATACATTTGTTTTAAACTTAAGAGTACACGTAGATTTTGAAAATAATAGAGGAATTATTATGTACAAAGCGTTTGTTGGTAAAAAAATATATTACATTACTAATAATAGTGCCAACCCGATTGTAGTAAGAGTTGACGATGTTAAACCTAAGGAGGTTTTTTGTTATGTCAAGAAAAACAATAAAGGTCGGCGATTTCAAAATAAATCTCCAAACAAGAATGGGGGACTTAATGCGTGATATTTTATCTAAAAAATATGAAAGTATTATACAAAATGATGTGAAATTTAAAAACAAAAGTATTCGTATGAAATATAAAGAAATAATACAGTCAATCAATTATAGAATCTATGGCAAAGCGATAGAAAACCACCCATTGTATGTATTTTTTAATAAAGATTTTGAAAAATTATAT
>JAXHVM010000300.1 GCA_034189185.1 Deferribacterota bacterium | reverse complement strand
TATACCTAACTTAAATATACTACTGTAAGTAATTGCTCTAGAGATTGCTTCTGCTTCACTATTAGGGGTATGCACAACACTATGAAACAGTGGTGCAGTTTTACCATTATCAATAAATTTCTTTGATAAAAACTCTATTATATCACCATTTTCACAGTGCAACATAGGCAATATACTATGTTCTTTTAATATATTGAAAACCTCTAATAAAAGCAAATCAGGGCACCTTAATGCATTATTATATGCCATAAAAAGTTTTACTGTAGATACACCCATAGATGGTAAGCTCTCCAACTCATTTAATATATTTTCATTAATATCTGTTAGTCCTAAATGAAAGCCATAATCTATGTGGCATTTATTTTCTGCCTTTTTATGCCATTCTTCTAATGCATCCAATAGGGATGTACCCTTTTTTTGCATTGCATAATCTACAATTGATGTAGTACCTCCTAAAGCTGCAGCTTTAGAGCCTGTCTCAAAATCATCACTAGAAAATGTTCCCATAAAAGGCATATTAAGATGGGTATGCACATCAACGCCACCTGGTAAAATATATAGCTTATCTGCATCAACCTCTTTTTCTGCCTTAAAATTACTTCCTATAGCTGCAATCTTGCCATCTCTAATAGCCACGTCACCCTTATAAGAGGCATCAGCATTTATTATTAATCCATTTTTTATAACTAGATCATAATATTCTTTACTCATTATAACTCTACTAACCTCCCGTAGGTTTCAGGTCTTCTATCTCTGTAAAACTGCCAAATATTCCTCACTTCTCTAATCTCATCAAGGTTTATTTCACTGTATAGAAGCTCATCTTTATCTTTAGAGGCCTCAGCTAAGAATTCACCCCTAGGGTTACATATATAACTTGTTCCATAGAATTTGCCTGTTTTCCACTCCTCTTCACCAACCCTATTAATGGCAGCAATAAAATATCCATTGGCTACAGCGTGTGCTGGTTGTTCAAGTTTCCATAGATAAGCAGATAGTCCTTCTACTGTGGCAGATGGATTAAATACAATATCAGCACCATTTAATCCCAATATTCTTGCACCTTCCGGAAAATGTCTATCATAGCAGATATAAACCCCAATATTTACCAAATCAGTTTTAAAAACAGGGTAGCCTAGATTGCCAGGTTTAAAGTAGAATTTTTCCCAAAAGCCAGGCAAATGTGGCAAATGACTTTTTCTATATTTGCCCAATATCATTCCATCGCTGTTAACTACAACAGCAGTATTATAATATAAACCAGTCATCTCTTCCTCATAGATTGGTAGAATGAGAATGATTTTATTGTCTCTTGCAATCTTTGTAAATCTCTTAACAGTAGGCCCATCTATTTTTTCTGCTAAAGCATACCACTTTTTATCTTGTTCAGCTGGAAAGTATGGCCCATAAAATAACTCCTGAAAACAGAGTATTTGAACTCCTTCTTTTGCTGCCTTTATAGCAATGGCTTCATGTTTATCTATCATTTTCTCTTTACTGCCTTCCCATTTTGCTTGATAAATACCTACTACTATCTTATTAGGCATCTTTCACCTCATCAAATATTTTTATT
>JAXHVM010000299.1 GCA_034189185.1 Deferribacterota bacterium | reverse complement strand
AGAAGCTGTAGATAAGGGAGCCAAGATCCTTGTTGGGGGTGGTAGAGAAGGGGCTATCCTACACCCTACTATTTTATCAGATGTTGATGATAGTATGAGAGTTTGTAGAGAGGAGATCTTTGCGCCAGTTGTCTCAGTCTTTAAGTGTAGTAGTTTCAATGAAGCAGTTGAACGAGCAAATAATACAGATTATGGCCTTCAAGCTGGTGTATTTACAAAGGATTTAGAAAAAGCCTTCTATGCAATTGATAATATAGATGTTGGTGGTGTTATAATAAATGATTCATCAATGTATAGAGTAGATCATATGCCCTATGGTGGAAATAAGAAAAGTGGTTTAGGTAGAGAAGGTGTTAAATATGCAATTGAAGAGATGACCAATATTAGGATGGTAGTGTTTAATTTGGGGTAGGTTTTAATAAGAATTAAAAGGCAATTTATTACCTATTTAAACTAAACCAAATATAAATATAAGCATTATAAATTTTTATAAAAAGAGGTTAATAATGTTCAACATAGATGTTTTAACTGAAAAAGAATTAATAGTCAGAGAAAAACAAAAAAAAGAAAAAATAAATTTTATTAAATTGGGGTTAAAAGATGAAAATGCTAAGTTATTTACAGATATTCTCTTAAATAATATGCCTTTATATTTAATGGATCTTTTAGGTGATAAAAATCTTTTAGAATTTACTTTATTTGCCTATAAATCCTTTGAAAACAGAGCATCAGATACCAATTATATAAATGGCTATAATGAAAAAAACCTTAATTTCTTACCACCCAATCACTCACTTGTTGTTTTAATAACTAATGATAAACCATTTATAGTAGATAGTGTGCGTGAATATTTCTTTGAAATAAAATTTGATAGATTCTACATAGTCCATCCAATAATTAATGTAAGTAGGGACGAATCTGGCAATATAAAAAAGATAGATGATAAAAATAAAGACAGTATAAATGAGTCTGTTTCATTTTTATTCTTAGAAAATATCACAAGTAACTTTTTAAAATCTGCTGTAAATGAACTAAGACAAATATATTATGAATTGAACTTTGTAACAAATGCCTTTGATAAGATGAGTAAAAGAATTACTCATTATAAGCATATTAATGGCTTCTTAACAGATAAAGTAAATCGCTTTCTCGAGTGGTTATTATACGATAATTTTATTTTTATGGGGATAAAAGAGATTGAGGAGATTAATGACAATATAGAGGTTAGAAATTTCGGTATTTTTGAGGTGGACGAACTCTCTTTAGATGTTAAATATCTCTTAAAGCTAGTTAAAGATGATAAAATAAATAAAATAGATGATCAGCCCATATATATAAATAAATACCGGCATAAATCTAAAATAAAAAGAAGGGAATATCTAGATTTTATTGGATTAATTAAAAAAGGTAATAATGTAAATAGATTTTATATAATAGTTGGACTGTTTACTCAAGATGTTGTCAAAGCCTCACCTTTTAATATAGAGTTATTAAAAGATAAATTAGGAGCAATTGTTAAATACTTTAATTTTATCAAAGAAAGCCATGATTATAAGTGGCTTATAGAACTTATCAATA
>JAXHVM010000298.1 GCA_034189185.1 Deferribacterota bacterium | reverse complement strand
TTTTAAATGATAGGAATTTAGTTAAATTAATGGTCGAAAGTGGCAATGACATATTAAAGGAATTAGATAGTTATTGTAGTTGTTTTTTAAAAGACGGTGATAATTACAGACTTTTTCAAGCGCCAGGTCATTCTAAAAGTAGATATATAACAATTAAAAACAAGTATAATTCTTATTTTAAGGGCTTAACAATTACTAAATCAATATTAAATGAATTAAGAAGTAGAAAAAATATTACAATTCTAGATAGGATATTTGCTATTGATCTATATGATTATAATGAAAATAAAGTTTGCTATACTTTAGATATTAATGAACAGATTGTAAGAATATTTTGTGCAAAGGCTATAATAATAGCTACTGGTGGTTGTTGTGGTATTTATAATGAAACAACAAATACGGTTGATGTTGACGGGAGTGGTTTATATCTGGCTAAAAAAATTGGTTTAAAACTAGATAATTTAGAATTTATTCAATTTAATTCACTTAAAATGGCTAATTATAAATTTATATTACCTTCTTTTTTGTTTTCTTTTGGTGCACAATTAATCAATGAAAAGAATGAAAAATTTTTAGAAAAGTATAATACAGATGCTTCTTTGGCAACTAGAGATATAGTAAGCTATGCTGTCTATAGAGAGTTAAAAAGTGGTAGAAAGGTCTATATTGATTTATCTAATATTCAAATGGATAGATTAGAGCAATTATTAGATTATGATCACAAATTAAAAAAAGTATTAAATAGTTATAAAAAAATAGAGGTTGTTCCAGCAGCACATTTTATGCTAGGCGGTATTAAAATAAATGAAAGGTGTGAGACTACAAAAGAAGGGTTTTTTGCTGCAGGAGAAGTTACGACTGGGGTGCATGGTGCAAATAGGCTATCGGGTAATGCCCTTTTAGATGCAGCTGTTTTTGGAAAAATAGCTGGCTATAATGCAGCGAAATATATTGATGGTAGGGAGTTAGATCATATTAAGATTGAAATTGATACATTAAAAGAATTTATTCATTTCTCTGAATTTAATGAAAATAATAATAAAATATTAGATGAGTTAAATAAGTTTTTTAGAACAAAGGTTGATTTGGTCATAGGTATTGTTAGGAGTAGAGACATTTTACTTAAAACTAGAAAAATAGTAGAAAATTTACAAGTTAAACTAGAAGAATTCAAACCGGTAGAATTTAAAGATTTTATAAAATATTTTGAGATGAAAATACGATTATTTGTCGTACTTCAAATAATAGAGTTTTCCCTTAGAAGAGAGAGTACATTAGGTTCTTTTATTGTAGAATAGAATATATTTGTAGTTTTTTATAATCATTGAAGTATTATATGTTAAAGGATTTTAGCTTAACATATAAACTGCTGTTAGGAAAACTTGAAAAGTGAACACTTTAAACTTTAAAAGTGAACACCTTTGAGAGCATCAATTTTTACTTTTTGAATATCGATCAATTTATTATGGCACCAAAATCTAATTTCCAAAACTGTATCATTTAATGGATAAATACGAAGTGTAACCATTTCTCTGGGAGTAGCATTTTTGACTTTTAATAGTAAACCGTTAAGTGATATTGTTCTGTAAGCATCAATAACTCTTGTGG
>JAXHVM010000297.1 GCA_034189185.1 Deferribacterota bacterium | reverse complement strand
TATAATAAAAAATTCAGGAAAGAAGACATTGATCATATTCATCCTTCTTCTATTTTAAAAAGTAGGGGATATAATATTGAAGAAATAAATACAGTAGTTAATTATCAGCTATTGGATTTTTCATTAAATAGAGGAGATAAAAACAGTAAGGAATTGAAGGATTGGGTGAATAATATAGCTAATAAGAGAGATTACTTAAATAGGCATTTAATACCAGAATGTGAAGATTTGTGGGATAGCGTTAATTATAAAGATTTCTTAGATGTTCGTAAAAAAATGATTGCAGATAAACTTAAAGATAGGTTAAATATATGAAAATACATAACAAATTTTTATACATGGGCACTATTCCTCTTAGCCTCATAGCGGCAGACGAGCTTTATCGTTATTAGGAATATATTTAAGGAGGATTGGTGTCGTCTTTAACACTATAAATAGATATGACATTTTTAGAATTGGCAGAAAAAACATTAGAAAAAGCTGAAAAACCTCTATCTCCGAAGGAAATATGGGATTTTGCTAAAGAACTAAAAATAGCCAATGAATTTCATACGAGAGGCAAAACTCCTTGGGCTACTATAGGGGCCCGTATTTATACGGATATACGAGATAATGAAGACAGTGTTTTTATACAGGTTAGCAAGCGCCCAACAAAATTTTATTTAAAGCGACTAGGAATCGACGTAATGAAATTGAAGCAAGATATAGAAAAAAGAGAAAGGGATATGGAAAAATCTTTAACATTCAAGGAAAGAGATCTTCATCCATTATTAGTAAAATTTGTAAATTCACATATGCATTTTAAAGCATTTTCAAAAACAATATTTCATGAAAATTCTAAACGAGGAGTGAAAGGATATAATAAATGGTTACATCCAGATGTTGTAGGTGTATATTTTCCTTTTGAAGACTACTTGAATAACATACTGGAAATTCAGAAAGCTTTTTCTGTGAGCGCATTAAAGCTTTTTTCATTTGAAATAAAAATATCTATATCATTTTCAAAACTTAGAGAATACTATTTTCAAGCAATATCAAATTCATCGTGGGCTAATGAAGGGTATCTAGTAGCATTAAGAATTGAAGATGATAGTAGTTTATACGATGAAATGAGAAGATTGAATAATGCATTTGGAATAGGTATTATAAGATTAAACCCTGAAGATATTTACCAAAGCGAAATTTTGTTTCCTGCTAAAGAGAACACAAATGTTGATTGGGATACAATAAATAGACTTGCTGAAGAAAATGAAGATTTTAAAGAATTTATTTCTTACATTCTCGAAGATATAACACTTAAAAAAGTAAAAAGTAATTATGAGAAAATCTTGGAGGATGAGGAGTTAGAAAAACATATAAATGCTAAGAACATCAAGTAAATATACATGGATGTATTTTTAAGTATAAGTAGCCGTTATTAAAATACCTCTTCTAAGAGAGTGTTTACACAAGTATAGATGGCTCGCAAATGGTTATTGGTGAGAAAATTGGAAAGCCTAAAGTAATGTTAAATGGTAAGTCACCCGACTTCGCAAGTCGGGAGATTTAGCAAGTTTGTATTTTACCGACTTCGCAAGTCAGATTTTTATAATTTGATAATTTAACGAAAAT
>JAXHVM010000296.1 GCA_034189185.1 Deferribacterota bacterium | reverse complement strand
CCTGTATATTGCTTGGTGCAACATTTGGCAGTATCTCGTGACTCTTAGTTCGTCAAATATGCTCTTTTGCTCAGTGCTTTCGCCACCTTATCTATATAATTAGCTCTAATTGATATATAGTGTAAGCTTCTGCCCTTTTGTAAGAATTTAACTATTGTTCATTCAGTGCAAATTGGCCAGAGCACCTCTATAGAGGCGATACTTTTATATATTATGATTGTCTTAAACTACTTTGGAACTTAAGTTCTATAATTGCGGCAAAGTCAAATATATGTGAAAATGTTAACACTGCCTACTTATTGTTTTTCAATAAAACAGCAATGTGGTTAATATATGTTATCATAAATACTTCTTTCTATTTTCTTGCCCTAGCAATAATAAGAAAAAGTGTTAAAATAAATTCAAAACATTACTATAATAATTACCAAGTAAAATTCAATATTAGACATAATGAATAATTGTTAATATAAATAAATATTTATATTAACAATTATTGGAACTTGCAAAGTTGTAACCAAGCAAATTCATGCCATTATGTTCGCAACTAATCTTTTTTACTGTACCATCATCTCCTATTCAGTTTATTTTAACTTTACTTCTTTTCGTATGTCTTCTCGAAAAATTTCTTTTTCATCACTACTCTTTCCATGGAATTCGGTGGTACCCATATAATTTGAGGTGTTACTTTTAACCTCGAATGCATCCTTTCTTTAATTTCATTAGCTAAAGCCTCAAGTTGATCTTCCTTCACTCCTTCACCATATTCAACTTTTAATTTCAAAGGTGGCTCTATCCTAGGGAGAGGTTGATTTAATATAATTCTAAATTCTCCAGTTACTCGTGGTATAAATTCACTTATAACTGCATCTATGAGTGAAGGATAAACCATTTCTCCTTTTATTTTCATCATATCATCTATTCGCCCTGTTATTTTGTAACGGAGGCCAGATTGTCCGCATGGACAAGGTGAAACAAAAATTTGAGCAATATCACCAAATGACATGCGAAGGGTACCCGTAAAGCTACCTTTAAAACTGGTAAGTACTGCCTCTCCTTCAGCCCCATCTTCTAATGGTATTGGTTCCTTTGTTTCAGGATCGACTAATTCAATGAAAGCATAATCGTCCATTACCCAGTGCATTCCTTGATACTCAGGATATCCACAAGACCCTCCAAGACCAGCACCTGCATCGTAAAGTGTACAACCATAAGCTTCTTCAATCCTTTGCCTTATTTCTGGAATTCCAGCGCCTGGCTCGCCTCCAGCCAAAATAGCCTTTAAACCTAAGCTTTTTACATCAGCCCCAATAATTTGTGGTGCCTTTTCAATCAGATATTCGGCTAAACTAGGAGTGCATACTAAGGCATCTGCTTTGAACATCTTTAAAAACCTTAATATCCTTTCCGTTCCTGCTTCTGCCCCTATCGGGATAGGACAAGCTCCCATCTTATATGTAATGGCATAGCATGCGGGAACTCCCCCTATGTGCATGCTTAATGCAAGACAAACAGCAACGCGATCTCCAGGTCGCCCACCCATTCTCCACATAATGCGAGCAGACCACTCTGTACAAGCATCCAATCCTTCTGAAGTAAAGGGGTAAGGGGTAGG
>JAXHVM010000295.1 GCA_034189185.1 Deferribacterota bacterium | reverse complement strand
TTTTGCCTCTATAAAATCTATCAAATATTTTAGGGATTTCATTGTGTTTTAATTTACAACCACTATTTTTGATTTTTATCTCTAAACAACTATCTATATTATTAATGGTAATTTCAACAAAACCTTTTGTATCTACATATTTTATAGCATTTTGGATGAGATTCTCTAATATTAGTTTTATACCAAATTTATTAGCTGTAAAGGTTAAGCTATTATCTACATTAATTATGATATTTATATTTTTGTTTTGAATGTTATTGTTATATTTGTTAACAATTCCTCTAGATAGTTCGCCTATTTTAATAATTTCTTTATTTTCTAAAAATCTAGAATCCTTAATTCTTTCTAATGTTTGGATTTGTGTAAATACCTCATTTAGTATGCAAACATTGCGGTAAATAATATCAATTGTTTTATGTAAAAACTCTTCATTTATGTTGGATGCATCCTTTAAGATCTCTGAATAGGATACTACTTTTGTTAAAGGTGTTCTTATTTCATGGCCTATTGAATCAAGAAGAGCTGTTTTATAATTATTTGATGTTTTTAGTTTTTCTAATGTATCATTATATTTTTGTGTAACCTCTTTTATTTTATCCTCTAGGTATTGGTCATTTAATTTTATTTTTTCTTTCATTGTGTTGAATGATTTAGCAAGGCTGCCAATCTCATCTTTTGAATTTATCTCGATAGTACTATTAAAAGAGCCATTGGCCACAGCTTCTGCAGCTTTTTTAATCTTAAAAATCCTTTTTAATATCAATTTATCTATGAGAATGGTTAAAATTATAAGTAAAAGGATATAAAGGAAGAGTCCATAAAATAAAAATAGCGTATTGTTATTTTTTAATATTTTGCTTATTTCTTTAAGGGGTATATAGATTGCAATGCCACCCCTAAGATCGCCTATTTTATAACCTTGGTATTGGTGGCACTTTAAACAAGATTTATTAATATATAAGGGCCTCATGTATCTATAAATTTTTTCATTATTAGAATTTTTAAAAATATCTATATATTCTTTCCCTCCGATTTTGAAATATTCAAGAGCCCTTTTTTCAAATTCATTTGGAGCGTTAGCAGGGTTAATAAGAATATCAGAAGTTATGTGAAAGTATATATTATCATAATCTTTTATATAGCGAGAAAGTTCTTTAGTGGCAACTGCAGGAACAGGTTTTATTAAATTTCTATTTTCTGCAATCCATTGCCTTGTTACATATAACATCCTAAAGAGTGTTTCAGCTTCTATTTTTGCTTTTTCTTTTATTAGATTATTTTGATGTCTATAAATAAAAAAACTGATAGGTATAAGAAAAATAAGCAATGTGGCAGATATAGCAAGAACAATTTTAACTTTTAATTTCAAATTTATAACCTCTCCCAGGAACGGTTTTAATTATTGTAGGATTTTTTGGGTTATCTTCTATTTTTTTTCTAATATGGGCTATTTGGACGTCTAAATTATGATCTACTGTAAACAATTTAGATTCTCCCCATATTTTTTCTTTAATTTTTTCTCTACTAACTACATGATTAGCATTATTGATTAATAATATTAATATATCCCATTCTCTGTTAGTTAATTCAATATGTTTATTGTGTTTATATATA
>JAXHVM010000294.1 GCA_034189185.1 Deferribacterota bacterium | reverse complement strand
TTGGTGCCACCCCTATACTATCAGGTGTCTCTGCAAATGCAGCAAAAAACCTTGTAAGGATTGGGGTTAAATTTGATTTTGTTACAAAGGGAAGCCTATCTGAGGCTATAAACTATGTGAAACAATTAAATGTTAATAAGTAATTATTAATTAATTATTCACTAGCGGAAAGAGAGAGCATTGACTAAAGAACAAATCAATGATCCCAATATATTAATCCTGCAATTGTAAATTAAGTGTTTATGCACAAAATATGAAAAATATTTAAATATAAAAAATATGTAATAACGGGCGATGAGGGATTTGAACCCTCAACCTCAGGTTCCGGAGACCTGCGCTCTATCCAACTGAGCTAATCGCCCTAAATATGCATTTAAATATAAGCATAAAATAAGAATATTTAATGATCAATATCTGTCAACTTCAAAAAATTCTAATATTTAAAAACTACTAAATATATTTTATATTTACATAATTATTTAAATAATTTAATAAAATAAATATTTAATTATATATAAGAGGAGAAAAATGAAAAAAACAATACTTTTCTTTTTACTTATTATTTTTAATATCACTATCAGTGGATATGCAACTGAATATGGAATTGGCGGTGAATATCTAAAAAATTCTAAAAGTATTACATTAAACAAAACAGAGAAAAAAATTTTATCAGATCTACAAGAAGCACTTATAGAAGCAAAGAAAAGTAATTATGATCCTGCAGAAACAATATATGCACTTGATGCGATTGAGTTTACTGCGCAGACTGTTAGTTCTACCCTTTTGCTTAATCTAGTTCAGCCATTTATTATCGCCTTAAAAAAGGCGCCTACTAATATAATAGAAAGAATTTTTCCTATGATTCAAAAGACAGTTCAATCATCACTGAACAACACTTCAATAAATTTACAAAAAGATTTAATTATGCTTAAAGAATTAGATTTTGCTCTTAACAATGCAATATATAAAGGCTACCCAAAGCAAGATGTTATTATTGTATTAAATCAATTAGAAAAAATAGTTAAACAAAATGATACCCCACAAGGATTTTTAACATCACTAATAAATAACATTATTGATCTTTTCAGGTCTATTATATCATTACCGGTTAGCTTTATCTTTCAAACTGGTATTATAAATGACACTATAGACATAATTAATACTACTATAGAAGATATTAGGAATAGGCTAGAAAGGCTTAGGAATAATCAATCTAGTTTAATAAATTATAGGGGAGAAAGTTCTTTTGATTTTAAAAATTATAATAGAAAAGAAGCAGTTAAATGATCAATCATATATCAAAATCAATACTTAATACTATTAGTATAATCTAGCATAAAATACTTTTTATCTTAACGTTGTCTAATAAGTCTAATAATAACTATTCTAACATGAACTATTTTTATTTATGATTATAATAATAAATGATACTTTTTTAAGTAAGAGCTAACAGGTAATATGGATTATAGCGTTAACATCTTTCATATTCTCCAAGTTGTTAATATAGTCTAATAAATCTCCTGTTTTCATTACTTTCAACTCGACATTTTTCTTTTTTGCTTTTTTATAAACCTTTTTATCAATTGGGAGTGCCCCTTGGAAGCCTGTCCCTATAAGCAAA
>JAXHVM010000293.1 GCA_034189185.1 Deferribacterota bacterium | reverse complement strand
GAAAAATATCCTAAAATTACTCCCAATACCATTTTCCAGGAGAGGGATTTCTTTTTACCTCTTTTTTCTAAACTTAGAGACACCCCTATCTTTTTGTTTATAATTCCATGTACATACCCAAATCTTATTAATCTCTGTACTATATCAGTATCCTCCATCATGAGTAATTCCTCATTAAAACCGTTTACCCTATCGAATGGGTCCTTTCTAATTATCAAAAAAGCTCCAAAATCTGATTTAAGAACAGGATTATACTTTCTGGTTGCAAACCATTTAAGAAAATTAAGAAGACCTTGGGTAAATATTGAGCTTTCTTCGGTTTTGAAATAGCAAGAGGCAATATCATATTTCCCCTCTTGAAATTTTTCATATATCTCCTTTAAATCGTTTTCTTTCAGAAAATATGTATCAGCATCCATAAAAAGGAGGATTTCTCCACTACTCTGCTGAGCCCCTTTATTTCTACCAACACTTGGCATACCTCCCTTTACCACCTTTACACTATGTTCTTTAGCAATCTCTACTGTCCCATCTTTAGAGCCAGCATCAGACACTATTATATCAACAGGTTGAACTGTTTGATTCTCAATACTCTCTAATAATCTAGGGAGGTGTAACTGCTCGTTTTTTGTCGGTATGATAATTGATACCGGTATTTTTTCTTTCATATCACTATTGTATTCTCTTCAATGAATTAATTGCAAAACTCTCTATTTGTTCTTGGTAAGACTTGTAAAGTATATATCCAATCCCTACTATTGCCAATATAATACCAACTATTCTATATATATTGTATCCCTGGACAAATGATTCTAAACTTAAACCCAAGGAATATCCTAGGAGTAATACTATAGTATCTTTTGTTATACATATTATGGTTGTCCATATTGCGAATTTTTTTATTTTCATAGATTGGTATCTACCTAAAAGTATTAAGCTTGGAACTGCGATAAACATTACTGATTTAACAAAAATTAATGCTTTAATTGGACTTCTATTAAACGTGTCCTTGATTACCTTCAACACACCATCTTTTTCATATTTAGCTAATATCCTATTTATTTTCTGCTCCGAAGAGCTTTTACCTATATAGTAGTAAATAATATCTGCTCCTATCTCACCTGTTACAAGGAGTAGAAATACGGTAATGATGTCTAATGATCCTGTAGAGGCAATAAGAGCTGATATAAAGCCTGCAATAGGACCTTCTATTAGATATACAATAAAGAGGATGGGGTATTTCCCCTGTTGGACTAATGTTAATATTATATCTGGTAAGTTCATGTGATTAGTATACTATATTAGACTAAAGGAATTAAAAATTTCTATTTGTAGAATAACTTAATACAAGCATCTAAGTCTTCTATTAAATCCATTTTCAAAGCCTCTTTTGGTTTAATCCACTTGTAAGCTTTGTGCTCTTTATTATTAATCTTTACTTTTGGTTCTTTATTAACTTTCGTATTAAAGATATGGTAAACAAAGTCATAGTCCTTGTATTTTATAAACACTTCTTTAATATGACTTATATCTTTTTCTTTTAACTCTAAGCCTGTTTCTTCAAAGATTTCTCTTAAAATAGCTACTTTAAGACTCTCCTCCCTATTCATTTTTCCAGCGGGTACACCCCAAGTATTTCCT
>JAXHVM010000292.1 GCA_034189185.1 Deferribacterota bacterium | reverse complement strand
CCAAGTATGTATATCCTTACAGCGATTATTTATCCATGAAAAGGTATATGATACTTTTTTAGATGAATTTATAAAGAGTACTAAATCCTTAAAGGTAGGTGATCCACTATTAGATGATACTGATGTAGGCCCAATGATTGATATAAAAGAAGCTGAGAGAGCAGAAAACTGGATAAAAGAAGCTGTAGATAAGGGGGCTAAGATCCTTGTTGGAGGCAAGAGAGAAGAAGCTATACTACACCCTACTATATTATCAGGAGTCAATGATAGCATGAGGCTTTGCAGAGAGGAGATCTTTGCACCAGTTGTTTCAGTTTTTAAGTATAGCAATTTCAATGAGGCAGTTGAACAAGCAAATAATACAGATTACGGGCTTCAAGCTGGTGTATTTACAAAGGATTTAGAAAAAGCCTTCTATGCAATTGATAATATAGATGTTGGTGGTGTAATGATAAATGATTCATCAATGTATAGAGTAGACCATATGCCCTATGGTGGAAATAAGAAAAGCGGTTTAGGCAGAGAAGGTGTAAAATATGCAATTGATGAGATGACCAATATTAGGATGGTAGTGTTTAATTTGAGCTAGGTTTTGATAAGGACTAAAAGGTAGTTTATTGCCTATTTAAACTAAACCAATATAATATAAGCACTATAAAATTTTATTTTTAAGAGGTTAAATAATGTTTAACATAGATGTATTAACTGAAAAAGAATTAATAATCAGAGAAAAACAAAAAAAAGAAAAGATAAATTATATTAAGACACAATTAAAAGATGAAAATGCTAAGTTATTTATAGATATACTCTTAAATAATATGCCTTTATATTTAATAGATCTGCTAGGTGATAAAAATCTTTTAGAATTTTCTTTATTTGCCTATAAATCCTTTGAGAACAGAGCATTAGATATACATTACATAAAAGGCTACAATGAAAAAAATCTTAATTTTTTGCCACCTAATCACTCACTTGTTGTTTCAATAACTAATGATAAACCATTTATAGTAGATAGTGTGCGTGAATATTTCTTTGAAATAAAATTTGATAGATTCTATATAGTTCATCCAATAATAAATGTAAGTAGGGACGAATCTGGCAATATAAAAAAGATAGATGAAAAAGATAAAGATAGTGTAAATGAATCCGTTTTATTTTTATTTCTAGAAAATATAACTAGTTCTTTTTTAAAATCCACTGAAAATGAGCTTAGACTAATATATAATGAATTGAATTTTGTAACAAACGCCTTTAATAAGATGACTAAAAGAATTACTCATTATAAGCATATTAATGACTTCTTAACAGATAAAGTCAATCGTTTTCTTGAGTGGTTATTACACGATAATTTCATTTTTATGGGAATAAAAGAAATCGAGGAGATTAAGGGCAGCATAGAGGTTAGAAATTTTGGTATTTTTGAGGTGGATGAACTCTCTTTAGATGTTAAATATCTCTTAAAGCTAGTTAAAGATGATAAAATAAATAAAATAGATGATCAACCAATATATATAAATAAATACCGGCATAAATCTAAAATAAAAAGAAGGGAATATCTAGATTTTATTGGATTAATTAAAAAAGGCAATAGTGTAAATAGGTTTTATATAATAGTTGGACTGTTTACTCAAGATGTTGTCA
>JAXHVM010000291.1 GCA_034189185.1 Deferribacterota bacterium | reverse complement strand
GCATATCTATAATAGGTATTATCAAGAAGGTTTTTAAATTTAGCTATATTTTCCCTAAATAAAGGTATTTTAGATGTAGGCATTTTCTTAGTAGGAGCCTTGAATTTTAAAGGGTTTAAAAATTTACTATACCTTTTGATTCTATAATCTAAATGAGGCCCTGTAGCGTATCCAGTTGCACCTACATAACCTATTACCTGCCCCTGCCTAACCCTTGAGCCAACATAAATACCCTTTGCAAATCCTGAAAGATGCATATAATAAGTATAAAATCCATTATTATGGCTTATTTTTATATAATTTCCATTACCTCTTTTATACCCTCTAACAATAACTTTGCCATCAGCTGTTGAATAAACAGGAGTGCCTGTTGGAGCAGCATAATCAATTCCTAGATGGGGCATAGGCTTGTGAAATATAGGATGCAACCTACTATAAGAAAACTTTGAAGAAATCCTTGAATATTTAAGTGGAGCCCTTAAAAAACCCCTTTTTAATGAAGTGCCGTCATATTTAAAATATCCACTAATTTTATCATCTTCATAGTAATAAGCCCTAATTAGTTCATCTCTATTAATAAAATCTAAAGCCAGAATTTTGCCATATCCAATAAATTTAGAACGACAAAATTTCTTTTCCACAACAAGCTTGTAGTGGTCTCCTTTTCTTATATCTTTAAAAAAATCAACTTCCCACTGCAAAATGTCCGCTAGCATTATCGCTAACCTATCATCTTCGCCAATAGAATTTACACTCTTAAATAGGCTCTCATTAATGGTGCCATTTACAACATAATTAATTGTTTGTATGTCGTATTTAGTTACTACAATATTAAAACCTTCATTATTCTTTAAAATTGTTAAATCCTTATCTACTGCCGCATTTATTACTACTTTATCTTTATAAAATTTTATTTTTTGGCCTTCTTTTAATATAAAGCTATTTAATTTATTATTAATCTTTTTTGAGATCTCCAGAATTTCAGCAGGACTGAATATTTCATCTAATAAAGAATATAGAGTATCACCTCTTTTTACATAATATAATCTATATTCATCTTTTATATCTTTTGATGTTTTATCTAAATCACTAATATTTGTATCTTTTACGTTGGCATTAAGACTGCCTACAAACAGTAGGCACAACAAACACACCACAAGTTTCCTAAATATCATTATTGAATCTTTTCACCCTTCCTTTTATACATGACTATATAATATATAACCAATAAAAATAATAATGGCAACAAAAAAATTATAACTAAGTTTAATTGTTTTTTTATCAAGGGGAGATTATTACCTATAAAGTAACCAATGTATGTTAATATTGTAACCCAAATAAATGCCCCAATTGATGTATATATTGAAAATTTATAAATATTCATTTTAGCAAGCCCCGCAGGAATTGATATATACTGCCTAATAGTGGGTATTAATCTGCCTACAAATATTGTAATCTCACCATGTTTTAAAAAAAATACTTCCACCTTCTTTAACATTTTTTGGTTAATAAAAATGAATCTCCCATATTTTAGTAGGAAAGGTAAACCTATTGTATAGGATAGATAATAATTTATCAGTGCTCCAAATAAACTCCCCAATGTACCAAAAATAATAACTAAATATATAGACATTGCGCCCTTGCTACATAGATA
>JAXHVM010000290.1 GCA_034189185.1 Deferribacterota bacterium | reverse complement strand
GTATATTATTTAAATATATATAAAAAAGTTGAAGAATATAATTGAAGCTACTTTTTTATATATATTTAAATAATATACAATTCTTTTATAATAATTTTATTAACGCCCAACATATAGCATTATATAATATTTTTTACATCTATATCCACAGTATTGTCTATAATTAATTTTACAACTATTAGTATGGTCAGTGCTATTGCCCACTCTAACTCTCTAGCAGCATACTCACAATTTTTTACTTTGATATTCATGTCTTAATTACAAAGTTCTTCCCTCTGATCAGTATAACAATTAATACAAACTCTTATAAATCCTTTTTCTACATAGGTAGTCAAACAGATTTTAATTTATACGATAAATGTATTTATATAAATTAAAAGTTAATAATTCTAATATTCAAGAATTTAAAATATAGCACATACATACATTTTTAGCCAAATAACTTACTATCTATTATGATAAAACTTTTATAAGAGTAGTTGTTTTTAGTCAGTTAAACCCAGATAACATTACTTTTGTTCTTTCTATTAGATTTGTCTACAGTTTGTACTGCTAATGAGTGTTTGTTGTTATCATTTAGTGTTATAGTTTCTTTATAGGGTTCTCTCGTTATTTGTGGTTTAAATTCTATTGATTTTGCAACATTATCATCAACAAGTATGTTATATGCTACAATTGGTGCATCCCCAGCATAAGCTGTATCCCACATAACCTCAAACTTTTTTTTCTCTACATTTGGAACCCTATTTACCCTTACATTATTTGGGGCGGTCAATCCTATGTATTCCCTTTGAAAATAGTTTGTATTTGTTCCCAAGATATCCCTAGCCTTTTCTTCGATTTTTATTCTTTCAGCCTCTGACAATGGTTCTTCAAAATTTGCTGCCTCTATATTAGCATTTAATTGTGCAACATTACCAATACCTATAATAACAGTATCAACTCCAGGAACACTTAATGAATATTTTATTAGTAAATCCGATGGGAATTTCTTTGAGCCAACAGAGAGAATTACATCTTTTGGCATAAAAGAAAACCTTGGCTCTTTCCCATAGAAAACGCCATCTGCAAATATTTTCATCCCAATAACACCCATATTTTTTGCTTTTGCAAGGGGGATAGAGTTATACTGATGGTTTAAATACCTTTTATCATTTACATTAATTGCAACAAGAAGTGTATCCAATATGTTACCTTCATCTTTTTGAATAGCATAAATATGAGTAGGAGCTGACAAGTGTCCCGTGATTCCAATATGATTTATGAGCTTTTCTTCGTGAGGATTAAGCCCTGTTCTGTTTGTGCCATCTCTCAAATCTAATAGACCTGCTAAAGCACCTATTATTTCAGCTTTAGGATCGGGATTAAATAATCCTTCATATATAGCATCAACTTCATCATTATTTGTGAGATTATGTATTTGGACAGAATCAAGGTATGCACCTTTGGGATAATTTCCTTTACCATCCCCAAACATTAAGGATAGTGAACGTTTTACATCATCAATAGCATTTTTTACGTTTTTACCATCCGATTTAGAACCTGGACCTTTAGCCCCTGATTCAGAATGGGCATAGCGCATCATAGTTTTTGTAGCAACAAATAAACTTCTTCTTAATTTTTCGTTATAGTTAGTTGTACCAGGTATTAAATTTA
>JAXHVM010000289.1 GCA_034189185.1 Deferribacterota bacterium | reverse complement strand
ATAAAATCTATCTGTTCATTTAGTTTATACTCATAATAATAATCATCATCATCTAAAAAGGCTATATAGTCACCAGTTGCTTTCTTTAAGCCAGTATTTCTTGCTGATGAAGGCCCTTTATTTTCCTTATGTTTTAAGTAGATTATCCTTTTATCTTTATACTCTTTTATTATATCTTCTGTATTATCTGTTGATCCGTCATTAATAATAATTAATTCAAAATTCTTATAGGTTTGATTAAGTACACTTTCAATGGCTTGCCTTAAATATACACCGCCTCCCCTTGTTGCTCCATTATACGTTGGTAGAATTACTGAGATTTTATGCATATTGATTATTATATTAAAAATGACTATATTATAATGCAATAAAAATTTGACGTATTAATAATAAAATACAAAGTTTAATATGAATGATAAACCGGTAAATATACTAATAACTGTAGATGATAACTATATCCAGCATGCGGCTGTAATGATAACATCACTGCTTGGTAAGACATCTAAATATATAAACCTTTATCTAATGTATTGTGAATTATCAGCTCAAAATATAGAAAAGTTCAAAAATTTTATAATGAGATATAAGAATGTCAAAACATTTAATCCCATATATGTAGATCTTAAAAAATATCTTGATAAACCACCTATTAAATCATACTTAACAAAAACAACATACTTGCGAATATTAGCTCCATATTTTATTAATGATAACTATGTAATTTATTTGGATCCAGATTTAATATTATTAGATGATATCTCTAAAATTCTTGATGAAGTTATTTTTAATCTTGAAACGCCCTTTTTATATGCCGTTGAAAGTTGTGTTAATCATAAAATAAAGTTAGGCCTAACTGCAGAAGAACCAACTTTTTGCGGGGGCATTATGGTCTTAAACTTAAAATCAATGCGCAAACTTAATATACCGGAAAAATGTATTAAATTCATTATAGATAATGAAAATATTATAGTAGGCCCACTTGATGATTCGTTGAATGTTATAGTCAAAAGTAAATGGAAACCTCTAAATCCAAAATGGAATGTATACTATAAAATGATTTACAATTTTGAAGTATATACAAGTCAATCAATATGTTATACAAAACAAGAAATAAAAAATGCAATCAACAAACCTTCAATTGTCCATTTTACAGGCCCTATTAAACCCTGGCATTATATTGATAAACATCCCTACAAAAAATATTATTGGGAATATCTTAAAAAAACACCCTGGAAAAATTATAAACCTTCCGATAAAAATTTCAAAAATTTTCTTAAAAAATATTTTATAGATTTCATAAAATTAAGAAAATCTATAATTAAATTTTGGAAACATTATTTTACAAGAAAAAAATTTATAAGGCTAAATAAACTATTATATGAATTGGGGTTACACGGTATAGGTATTAAAAATTTTAATAAAGATATGATTATAACTGGAGAAACTAACTTTATCAAAAACTATTTTAAAGATTGTGATAAAGGTATTGTTTTCGATGTTGGTGCTTTTGTTGGTAATTATTCAAAAAAAATTTTAGATATAACAAAAAAAGTTGAGATCTATGCATTTGAGGCAAATCCTAAAAATTATGAAAAACTTAAAAATAATATTAACAATAAACGATTTCATCCATATAACGTGGCAGTGGGAAATTATAATAGTTATATTGATTTATTTGATAA
>JAXHVM010000288.1 GCA_034189185.1 Deferribacterota bacterium | reverse complement strand
TACAGGTTATCTCCTCAGGGTCTGAGGAGACCTCAAGGAGTGTAGCAGAGGTAACTGATGCAATAAACAACCTAGAAAAAGAATTTGAGAGACTAAAGAATATGATAGATAACTTTAAGGTGTAGAGTTATTCATATATAGTCATCATTAAATATTTAATTTACCATAATTTATATATTTTTAATGTTATCTATATAAGATTACTAAAGTCATTCAAAACAAGAAGCTTAACTTAACAAGTTAGAAAATGTGCTAATATAACCTGTGATGGCGTAAATACGGGCAAAATCTGACTTGCGAAGTCAGAGGATTGGGTAAAATAGCTGTGATGGCTTAAGTACGGGGCCATAGCACTTAAACTTAAGTGCTCGGTTTAGACTTGCGAAGTCAGAGGGAAGTTTTAGCATTAGAAAATATCTTGAGTTTATTATAATAATATAAGGTTTGTCATTAGATTATAGACTTAACAGGAATTTTACATTACTGAAAAAAGATTGCATTATAATTATTATAATTAAATTGAATTAGAGGTATTCATATGATTAAAAGCGTTATGAATGTTGTGAAATTCACTCTCATTTTATCTATTGCCTTAAATTTGTTCGCATTTTACTGTTTTGCTGACAATTTAATAGATAGAGAGATTGCAAATAAAGAGGTCAGCTGGCAATCAAAGAAAGCAATAAAAGCAGATTTATTAGTTAGAGGAAAAATACTTGGAATAAATGATTTTCATGGACAAATTGCAGAAGGAAGGGTAGTTGGAGGTAGACCTGTTGGAGGCGCAGCAGTTTTGACTTCTTATTTGAAGAGTGCTCAAAAAGCATATGAAAATAGTACATTTTATATAAGTGTGGGTGATTTAATTGGTGGCTCTCCACCAGAATCTGCACTTTTACAGGATGAACCAACAATTATGTTCTTTAATATGTTAGGCAATAACTGGTGTTCCTATGATGATAAATATAATCAGTTGTGTAATGTTATTGCTATCCCTGGCAACCATGAATTTGATGAAGGTATTGATGAACTTTTAAGAATAATAAATGGTGGAAACCATATAAATGGACCTTTTTTAGAAGACCCATATAAAGGGATAAATTTCGCATTTATTTCTAGCAATATTATCTATAATGATGGAAAAACATTTATAAATCCCTATACAATTAAAATGTTAGATAATATACCAATAGGCTTTATAGGAGCAATATTAAAAGAGACATCTACAATGGTTACACCATCAGCTATTAGTGGATTAAGTTTTTTAGATGAGGCAAATAGTATCAATAGGTATGTAAATGAGCTTAAGAACAAAAATATAAAATCCATTGTTGCAATTATACATCAAGGTGGCAGACAAGATGATGATGGGAGGCTTACGGGTGCAATTTCTGACATTGTTAAATATTTAGATGACGAAGTAGATATTGTGTTATCCGGCCATTCTCATACATATATAAATACATTAACAAAGAATAAAAATGGTCATAATATATTAGTAACACAAGCCTTTTCATCAGGCACAGCTTATACAGATATAGATTTTGCTATAGATAGGTTAAGTGGTGATATAGTTGAAAAAACTTCTAAAATTATAACAACCTATGCTGATGAAGGTGTCGGTTTACAACCTGATGCTGCAGTAGAGGACTTGGTAAATAAAGCAGTTGAGCAAGTAAATCCTA
>JAXHVM010000287.1 GCA_034189185.1 Deferribacterota bacterium | reverse complement strand
AGTTTTTCTTTTAATTTTTAAACTATTTCTTGCAAGCTCCATTAAATTATCCAGTCTCTTATAAAAATCATTTTCATCGGCTGCCAGATAACCTAATTTTGGTAGATTAATTGTAACAACACCAATAGAGCCTGTTAATGGATTTGCTCCAAAAAGTCCTCCGCCTCTTTTTCTTAATTGTCTATTGTCAAGTCTAAGCCTACAACACATACTTCTTGCATCTTCTGGGTTCATATCAGAATTAACAAAGTTTGCAAAATAAGGGATACCATATTTTCCAGTCATAGCCATAAGATCATCTAATATTTTTCTATTCCAGTTAAAGTTTTTAGAGATATTATATGTTGGAATAGGGAAGGTGAATATTCTCCCTTTAGCATCACCTTCGGTCATTATCTCTATAAAGGCATGATTTATAAGATCCATTTCCTTCTGAAATTCACCATATGTACAATTTAAAGCTTTTCCACCGTGAATTACACATTCATTTTTTAAAATTGAAGGCACTTCTAAATCCATTGTAAGGTTTGTGAAAGGTGTTTGAAAGCCTACACGAGTGGGAACATTTAGATTGAATATAAATTCCTGCATACACTGTTTAACATCACTATATTCAAGCTTATCAAATCTGACAAAAGGGGCTAAATAGGTGTCAAAGCTTGCAAGGGCTTGAGCTCCAGCTGCTTCACCCTGCAATGTATAGAAAAAGTTAACTATTTGTCCAAGTGCACTTCTTAAGTGTTTTGCTGGTTTACTCTCCACTTTGCCATGAACTCCTTTAAAGCCTTTTAGTAAAATATCTTTTAAATCCCATCCACAACAATAGACGGAGAGTGATCCTAGATCATGTATATAAAAATCTCCGCTATTATGTGCATTTCTTATTTCTTCTGGGTATATTTTACCCAGCCAATACTTTGAGATGATTGTAGAAGAGATAAAGTTATTTAAACCTTGAAAAGAAAATGTTGTATTGCTGTTTTCTTTTACCCGCCAACTACTTTTATTTATATAATTTTCAATTATATTTTCTATTTCACCAAATGCAGTTTTTATATCTCTTATGTCTGCCCTTTGTTTTCTATATAATATATATGCTTTTGCTGTTTTGGCGTGGCCAGCTTCAATAAGTGTTTTCTCAACTTCATCTTGTATTTCTTCTACTGTAACAACCCCTATATCGCCATATTTTTTATGTATAATTTTTACTACTTGTAATGCTAGGTTATTAGCAATTTTTCTGTCTTCGCCACCCACAGCTTTGGCAGCCTTGTAAATTGCTTCAACTATTCGCTCATAATCAAAGTTTACAATTCTCCCATCACGTTTTACTACTTTATTAACGCTCATTTAGCACCTCTATAAAACATTTATTTTAAAGTGATTATTAAATTGTAAGTTGAAAATTAAAGGATAATGAAAAAGGTATAAACTAGGCTTAGATTCTTTCATAAACCTACCCTCCGTAGAATTGCCTGTATTATTTATACAGGTTGTTTAGGTATCCTGGCTAACCATCTCATCTACCAATATATGGTAGACATCCTACTCCCGGCCTTCCCACCATAATATATGGCAGTGGCTTTATCGGTTTCGTCTGGAACACAGTTGCGGGGGCAGCATCGGATTCTAACCGATTTCCCTAAACTAAAAGCACTTTAACAAAAGCTTAAATATTTGTCAAAGAAAAATTAAATGTTTTATAATCATAAAAAT
>JAXHVM010000286.1 GCA_034189185.1 Deferribacterota bacterium | reverse complement strand
TTAGGATATTATCCGGATGTAGGTTCTGGTATTGAAAAAGATGGGTTTGTAAGAACTGGGGATGTAGTAGAAATAGATGATAATGGTTATTTTTACGTTGTTGACAGAGTAAAGGATATGATAAATGTTTCAGGTTTTAAGGTTTATTCGCTAGAGGTTGACAGAATTTTATACCAATTAGATGAGGTAGAGATTGCTGCTACAGTAGGAATTCCCGATAAAGAAAGAAAAGGAAGTGAGAGGGTAATAGTTTTTATAAAACTAAAGGATGGTAAGCATCTGGACGAGAAGTCTGTTTTAAACTATCTTACCAGAAATCTCCCTAAATATGCTATACCGAAGAAAATATATTTTGTAAATGAAATGCCTATGACTCTTATCCAAAAAACTGATAAGAAAAAATTACGCTTGTTAGCAATAGACAAGTATTATGGTGAAAAGTAAAAAATTATACTTTTTCAATAATTCTAATCTTAACAGCTATTTCAATATTGAAAAAGATGTTATACATATATGGATTATTAACACCACAAATGAGATTGTAGAAAAGAATTTTAATGTTTATTATAATCTTTTGAATGAAAGAGAAAAAAAGAGATTTGAAAGATATAAGTTTAATAAGGATAAAAGGCGATTTGTATTTTCAAGAGGCATATTAAGGTATTTAATAAGTAAATATTTAAATATCGAAGCTAGAAATGTATCAATTATTTATGATAACAGGGGAAAACCAAAGTTAGGGGGTGGCATTAATAAGATTAATCTAAATTTTAATATATCACATTCCAAAGATTTAATATTATTTGTTTTTGTATTGGACAGTCAAATTGGGGTTGATGTAGAATATATAGATAGATGTAGGGATGTTGTAAGTATTGCTAGAAATTTTTACAACAAAGATGAGTATAATATTATACAGGGCAGTGACAATAATGAAAAATATTTAATTTTTTACAGATTATGGACTTTTAAAGAAGCTATGCTTAAGGCTTATGGAACAGGTTTAAGTTCTGATTTTAGAACTTTAACACTTAATAGTCAAATTGAAGATAAAGATTGTTCACATGGGACATATTTTTACAGAGGCTTAGAATATAAATATAATTTTAGAATTTTATCAAAAGATTATTGTTATACTTTAGTTTATCATTAATTTATAGTTGACAATAAAACAATAAATTGCTAATGGTATACTTGGTAAATAAAGTATTAAACATAATTTTACTAAACTAGCAAAGGATGGATTATGGTAGAAAATGGGAGTTTTGATATAATTGGATCTTGGCAACCTAAGAAAAATATTCCAGAATTAAAAGACTATATAGAAATAATAAATAATGTTAGAAAACCAGTTTATGTAATAAGGAATATGAAGACGGGAATATTGTTTCCAGCTAATGAAGGAAATATTGATTATTCAATAGATGATAATATTAACTATGGATTAATAGGGGTTTTGCCCCCCATTTACCCTGAATGGCTAGGAGATAGATCATTTACAGAGGTTCATAATGTTAGGTTTCCTTATGTTGCTGGCGCAATGTATAGAGGGATAACCTCAGTAAAAATGGTTACAACTATGGCTAAAGCTGGTATGTTAGCTTTTTTTGGTACTGCAGGTTTTTCTCCAGATAAGGTAGAAAGTTCTGTTAAAGAAATTTTAGATGATATAGGTGATAAGAATTTATCCTTCGGAAGTAACCTGATTTATTCACCGG
>JAXHVM010000285.1 GCA_034189185.1 Deferribacterota bacterium | reverse complement strand
GTTCAAAGCTGTATAAAAGAATCAATATTTTTTGTGAAAGATAATGATATCAAATTCTTTGATGATAGATATATTTTTGAATTAAAAAGGAGATTGCATGAAGATAATATATATTTAGGAATTGGTGAGTTTACTCATTTAAAAGCTTTCCTGAAATATTTAAGAGGTTTTAAAGAATTTTTAAAAAATCTTAATAACAAGGGGCATCTATATCAGATAAATAATAAAATAGATATATGTGAAGAATTATATAATAAATTAGACAATACATTTGATGATGAAGGCAATGTTAAAGCAAGTGCAAATAGTGAATTAAAAGAAATTAGATCTAAATTATCTATTTATAGAAATAAAATATATGGCAGATTAAAGGAATACATCTATTCAAGTAATAGTAAATATTTTATTGCAGATGATATAATAACAGAGCGATATAATAGATATCTTATAATGTGTAAACCAAACTTTAGAAACTATATTAAAGCTGTTGTTGTTGATATATCTAAGAGTGGTTCTACATATTATGTAGAGCCAATTGATATAGTTGAGTTGAATAACTATTATAGGGAATTAAGGATACGTGAAGATGAAATAATAAGGAAGATTATTGAATCTTTAAACATTTATATAAAAGATATATACTTAAATATAATAAATACTTTAAATAACTACAGTTTAATTATCTTCTATTTAGAGTTAGGTCTTTTTTTGAAAGACCATCAGATTGTCTTTCCAGAGTTTACTGAGAGGATTTATTTTAAAAATGTACATCACCCATTAATATATCTAAAGAATCAAAATAAATCAGTTCCCATTGATTACAAACTAGATGAAGAGATTTTTTTATCTGTAATAACAGGGCCTAATGCAGGAGGCAAAACTGCCACAATTAAATCGATAGGTATAAATATTCTTATTGCTAAAACAGGTTTGCCGCTATTTGGCCAGTTTGCTGAGGTTGTAAACTGTAGTAACTTATTATGTGATATTGGTGATAAACAATCGATCACTATGGATCTTAGTTCCTTTACGGCTCATCTGCTAAATTTAAAGAATGTTCTAGCCTTTGCTGATTCAAAAAGCATTGTTTTACTTGACGAGCCAGGTGGTAACACTGAGCCTAGAAAAGGTTCTGCTTTAGCAATTAGCATCATTAGAGAGCTTATTAGAAGAAAATCAAAAGTGATTGTGGCTTCACATTATGAAGATATTAAAGCCCAAGGCTTATTAAACGAATATGCAAATATATATGCCGTTAGTTACGATTATGAAAAAAATATTCCAAAGTATAAGCTTATTGAAGGTATATCAGGTGAGTCAAGCCCCTTCATAATAGCAAGAAATTACAATATTCCAGATTATATCATTGATAGTGCAATTAAGATCTATGAGGATGCATATAGTGAAAGGGAGAAAACCCTTGATGAAATTAAAGAGTTGCAGTCAGTTATATCTAATAAATTAAATCTAGCTGATAGATATTTGTCAGAAATTGAGAGATTCTATAATATGGTCTATAAAAAGTGGAAAGATTTTGAATACAAATTGTGCCAAAAAGAGGAAAGTGTCTTGCAAGAAGCGCAACTCTATCTATTAAAGTCTAAAAGATTATTAAAAGAGCATAAGAAGCTAAAAAGAGATGATGTTAGTAATAATTTAAAGGTTATAGAGAAAAGGTTAGAAGATTTAAAGGAATATCATAAATATCCAAAAGAGATTAGTAAAG
>JAXHVM010000284.1 GCA_034189185.1 Deferribacterota bacterium | reverse complement strand
TTGGTAATATAGTTGTAGATTAAAATATAAGATTACAATTATGGAAATAAGAAGAGCTACAAAAGATGATATAGAATCAATACAGTATGTTATAAGGGAATCTATTCTTGCTACCCATAAAGACATATATCCACAAGAGGATATGGAAGAGACTGTTAATAACTATACAGTAGAAAAACTTACTAAATATATTACAAACTATGATTATTTTGTAGCAGAAGAAGATGGAGATATAGTTGGTTGTGTATTAGCAAAAAAAGATAAGATGAGATCACTTTACGTTCTACCTTCACACATGGGGAAAGGCTTAGGTAGAAAATTGGCACAGACAGCTGAGAAATGTATTGAAGATAATGGTTATAAAAGAATTTGGTTATGGTCTAGTTTAATAGCACATGATTTTTATAAACACCTAGGATACAAAGATGTAAAGGAAATACCTAATAAAGATGGTTTAGTATTGCATATAGAAATGGAGAAATATCTTTAATGGTAGGTTGTGTCGGATAGCCTGAAACTTAAAAAATTCATCCTTATTGTAGAATTTAATTCTTAAGCTTATATACAACTGCAAGATACTATATAATACCTAAATGACGAACCTAACTAAGAAAGCAATCAAGCAAGATATAAATGAATTCCAAAAAAAATTGGAAGAAATACATCCCAATCCCTATAAGTATATTTTGAAGAAAGATTTTCACACCTTACTAGAAAGTAAGACAAAAAATGTTAAAAGTATAAGAGACCTAGGTCTAGCTATTATAAGCGTTCTTCCAAAACTAAAGGATGGACATACACAATTAGAATTATCATACGATGTTTTTGGGGCAAAAAGTTTTATGTTCCAATTTAAATTTTTTAATGATGGGTACTATCTAATAAAATCCTCTAAAACTCTATCTGAATTTCTAGGCTATAAGTTAACCAGAATAAATAACTTTCCAATAGATGATATAGAAAACATTGTAACTCCTCTGATTCCTCAAGAAAATGAGACCTCTACAAAATATTATCTATCCTCCAAACTTATGGAGCCTGTTATTCTTGATTACCTGAATATTAAAAAAGATGAAAACATTAAACTTCAATTGGAAAACCAAAAGGAGAAAACATCTATAGAGATATCTCCTGAGGACAGTAAAATCAAAATGATTTCTATGCTTAAAAACATCCCTAAAGTGGACGAATCACTTAAAGTGAGAAAGCCCTACTGGTTTAAGCATATGCTTGATTTAAAATCTTTTTATTTTCAATATAACGAATGCACTGAAATGGAAGATTTGAGTATATCTGAAGTAATAAAAATATTTAAAAAATCTTCTCTACTCAACTTAATTATTGATTTAAGAAATAATAAAGGAGGTGATTCGGAGGTATTAAAGCCTCTAATTGAATTCTTGAGAAAATATAAAGGGAAATACAAGACATTTGTGCTAACTGGTGCTGACATGTACTCTTCTGCTGTTATAAATCTAATTGAGCTATCTGATATTCCCAATACAATTTCGATAGGTGAGATCCCTCACGGTAATCCTACTCATTATGGAGAAGTTGAAATATTCATACTTCCAAATTCTAAATTGAAAGTGTTTTCTTCTTCAAAATTATTTAGATTTAAAGGTTATAAATTAGGAGAACCATTCAAACCAACACATATTGTTAATACAAAAATTCAGGATTTACTACTAGGAAAAGACACGCAGATAGAATATTTATCAAATATGCTATA
>JAXHVM010000283.1 GCA_034189185.1 Deferribacterota bacterium | reverse complement strand
CATAAATTCATTTGTTATTGCAACGGATATATTAAAATTGTTTAATTTCTTTTTATCCTTTTTTGCATAGATAAATTCCATAATATCGGGGTGGTCCACTCTTAATATACCCATGTTTGCACCTCTTCTGGTTCCACCCTGTTTTATAGTTTCAGTGGCAGCATCAAATACTGTCATAAATGATACTGGCCCAGAGGAGACTCCCTTTGTGCTTTTTACTACGTCATCTTTTGGCCTAAGTCTTGAGAAAGAAAAACCAGTTCCCCCACCTGATTTGTGAATTAGAGCTGTGTGTTTAATTGTTTCAAAAATTTTATCTAGTGAATCTTCAACAGGAAGTACAAAACAGGCTGATAGTTGTTGTAGATCCTTACCAGCATTCATAAGTGTTGGTGAGTTTGGCAAGAATTTAAGTTCAGCCATCATCTCATAAAATTGATTTGCAACATCTTCAATTGATAATTTACTTTTATATTTCAATTCTGCTTTTGATATATTCTCTGCAACCCTTTGAAACATCTCTCTTGGTGTTTCAATGACATTTCCATTTTTGTCTTTCTTTAAATATCTTTTCTTCAATACTATGTGAGCATTTTCTGATATTTCAGGCTCTAAAGTTGACCAGCTAATATTAACTTCTTTTAACTCCATAAATTTTCTCCTCTCTTAGTAATTTAATTATATAACTAACAGAAAAATTATCAATGTGATAATTGAAATTAATTTAGACTAATATTGTATAAATTAAAATGGTAAAGGTTGTCCTATCTTGCTTTTGATAGCGTTGTTATATATATAATGAGCACAAACTATATCTTGTAAACCCATACCATGGGATTCAAAGATAGTAATTTCTTTATCATTTTTTCTGCCCATTATTTTACCAGAGACTATATCACCTAATTCTAAAATTTCATTAACATGGAGTCTTCCTTTTTCCAAAGATGGTAAAATATCACCGCATTCTAATAAGGCCACATCTTTTGAATCAACAGCTAAAATATCAGCTTTTTCTATAATTTTTTCTGACAGCTCCCTTCTAATCAAGCTATTTGATCCAGCTGCATTAATATGTACACCTTTTTCGTTTATTTCACTGACTTCAAATAGAGGATCTTTAGCTGTTGTTATGGTTGTTATAATATCGGCACGGCTAATATAGTCTTTGTGGTTTTCTGTTCTTTCAATATCTAGCAAACATTTACTTTTAATGTTTTTAATACAATTATCTCCCCTTTCTTTGTTTCTATTTACTAAAATTGTTTTCTTAATATTAAGAACTTTTGTAATAGCTATAATTTGAGTTTCAGCTTGAAATCCTGCGCCAAATACAAGGTGTAAATTATTTTCTTTTTTTGCCATATGTTTTGTTGCTATAGCTGAGGCTGCAGCTGTTCTTAGCCTACCTAACTCATTTGCATCAATAATTGCTAGAAGTTGACCTGTTTCAGCAGAATGCAAAAAGACCTTAAATTGTGTTCCGGCCTTAAATGATGTATATGCCTTATATCCTAAAACCCCTTTATAGGGTATTGCAGCAGATAACATATGAAGCATACCTTTTCTAATGCGCATCCTCTGCCTTGGCATATTAAAGGCATTACCCTTTGAATGTTCCCTAAAGATTTCTTCAACAAGTTCAATTGTGGTATCAATTGATAAAATGTTTTTTACATTATCTTCTGTTAGATATATTGAGCTCATAGTTTAAACTCTATTACATTGTTTTTTTGT
>JAXHVM010000282.1 GCA_034189185.1 Deferribacterota bacterium | reverse complement strand
AATTTCTATAAAGATGCTTCAAATATATACGTTAGCCATTAAAGAGTTTATTGAATATTTTAAAGAGAGGGTATTAATATTAACATATCTATTGCCAATTGTAACATTATTTACAATGGGCTTTGGTATGAATATGGATACTGAACATGTAAGAACTGTTATAATTGATAGGGATAGAACCCCTTTATCAGAAGAATTTATTGAGAATTTTTTTAATACAAAGTATTTTGATTCTAGATTATTAAATATTTCATTAAACGAAGGTCTATGGAAAATTAGAAATAATAAGATTGATTTACTTATTATAGTTCCAATAAGTTTCGAAGAACAGCTTGTCAAGGGTGCTGTACCCCATATTGGGGTTTATATTGATGGTACATTTCCTGTTATGAGTAAAACTATTGATGGTTATGTTAAAGCTGCTTTACAAAAATTTTCTGGTGATGTTGCTTATGAATCTTCAAATGTTTCAATTGAATCAAGATATCTTTTTAATCAAGCAATGAAAACAAGGTGGGCAGTTATTCCTGGCTGTATTGCTTTAATAATTTTAATGGTTCCAGCAATGTTTTCAGCGTTAATGGTTGTAAAGGAAAAAGAAAAGGGTACTATATTTAATTTTTATACATCTACTTTATCAAAATGGCAATTTATCTTAGGAAAGGTCATACCAGCTTTCTTTGTGAATTCTATTACGGTATTTATTCTTTTTATACTAGCTTTTTATCCCTTTGATATGCCTTTTAAAGGTAGCTATACATTATTTATTATTTCATCTTTTTTATTTGTAATAATAAGCATTGGTATTGGTATGTTAGTCTCTCAGGTTACAGATACACAAGTTGCAGCTATTATATTGACAGCTATTGTAACGGTTATACCAGGATTGTTATACTCAGGTATTACTTCGCCAATTTCCTCTATGGAAGGTATAGCATATTATATATCTCATTCGTATCCTATAATGTATTACGTGAAGATAATGTATGATTGTTTTTTAGTAGGCGATGGATTCTCTTCTGATCTAATTAAAAAGTACTTAATGATTTTAATTCTGTTTATATTCATAATTTATGTAGCAAATTATCTACTATTGAAAAAAAAGATTAGATGAAAAAATTTTTTAAGATTATACAAAAAGAATGGTTAGATATTTTTAGGTCAAAAGGTTTAGTTATCTTTATGTTTTATATTTTCTTAGCTGATGTTTATATAGTGGGGCAAGGTATTAATATTGATGCAAGAAATGTAAAAGTAGGCGTTTTAGATGAAAAAGGTGGTTCAATATATGTAAATAAGATTGTGTCAAAGCTACATCCACCTGAGTTTAAAGAGGTTATATACTATAAAAGCAGAGATAAAATGTTTAAGGATATAAAAAATAGAAAAATTATGGTAGGTATGGCTTTTAGTGAAGATTTTGATAGATTATTTGCAGATGGCAAGCCTGTGCAAATACAGCTGTTATTAGATTCAACTATTGCAACGATAAGCTATTTTGCTTATATATACATTGTCGAAATTATTAATGATTTTCAACTAAATAGTGGCGAAAGAACTCCCGTTGAGCTTGATATACATAAGTTATTTAACCCTAACGCATCACCAGCTCCATTATTTTCCTTAAGAGAGCTAATATATGCTGTAACCCTTCTGTCATTAATATTGAGTGCTTCTGTTTTTGTAAGAGAAAGAGATTTAGGAACATGGGATTTAATGCTTTTAGTGCCAATAAAT
>JAXHVM010000281.1 GCA_034189185.1 Deferribacterota bacterium | reverse complement strand
GCAAGCGTTCATACCTGGGGCATCACCACCACTAGTTAAAAGTGCGAGCTTTTCAATCTTATTTTCAATACTCATTTATAAGACCTATTAAATTATTATGTATATATTTGTTAGTTGCAATTATATAATTAGAATTAAGATTATGTTCTTTTCCTTTTTCATTGGTAACATACCCACCAGCTTCCTCAACAATGAGCTTTCCCGCTGCAATATCCCACGGCTTTAGACCACGCTCATAGAAAGCCTCAAATACCCCTCTTGCCACATAACATAGATCAAGCGCTGCTGAGCCTACCCTTCTTATGCCATGGCATTTTTCAGAAATATTCTTTAGCTGTTTCATAATAATACTTCCATCCTTATTGATAACGCTACTTGTAAAACCAGTAACTATCAATGACTCCTCAATACTTTCTTTACTACTTACATTTATCTTTCTGCCATTAAGATATGCACCCTTACCTCTTTCTGCAAAATAAAACTCATTTAAATAAGGGTTGTATACTATACCCTTTTGGGCAACCCCTTTACTATAAAATCCTATAGAGATAGCGAAAAAGGGGAAGTGATGATAATAATTTGTTGTTCCATCTAAAGGGTCAATATAGATCACATTTTTATCAGCTATATCTTTTTTTGACTCGCTATTGTTATCTACCTTACCACCACTTGACGATAGATAACTTTCTGATTCTTCAGCAATTATTATATGATCCTTATAGATAGCTCCCAATTCTTTTTTTAGGAACTCTTCAGATTTTAAATCAATCTCAGTTACAATATCTGCTTTACCTTTGTAATTTGCTTTTATATTTTTTTTCAGCCCCTCTTTTAATATATCACCTGCCTTAAATACAATTTCTACTAACTCATAATCCATAAATCAACCCCTTTATATATAGTATAATAAAATTATTTAATTAAAAGTATTTTTATATTTAAAGTATTGCTAATCTGATTTTTTATGACGGCTGCCAGGAGAAACTAGTGGTAGATCCTGTTTACAAAGAGGACATTCATTAGGAGAGTACGTCAAAACATTCAATTTTAATAATGGTATAAAAGGAATATCAAAGGAAACAGCGCTATTGCTTCTATCAATTAAGGCTGATACAAGGACTGGTTTTGCACCTTGAGCTTTTACAATATTCAATACTTCATTAACTGATTTACCTGTTGTCAATACATCCTCCATAACCATAATTCTCTCGCCTTCAAATATCTTAAAACCCCTTCTTAATTGCATTTCACCGTTAACCCTTTCAGCATATATAGATCTTTTCCTAAGTATTCTAGCTATTTCATAGCCAACCCTAATACCTCCTATAGCAGGACTTAATACAGTAGAAAAATCATAAAAATAAATCTTTTTTGCAAGTTCCTCCAACAGTTGTTCTGCCATAAATGGATATTGCATAACAAGAGCAGATTGCAAATATGTATCAGAGTGCATACCACTTGATAATAAAAAATGCCCCTTAAGTAGAGCTGAATGAGATTTGTATATTTCTATTATCTCTTGATCAGTCATTTAATTCCTCAAATATTCTATTTATTACTTTATTTTTGTTATTGCTAGTAGTGATTAACCTGCCAACAACTATATAGTTTACACCTACTTTTTTAGCATCTAAAGGTGTATAAACCCTCTTTTGATCCTGCTTATCACTAGACGCAAGCCTAATACCAGGACTTATTATTTTAAAATCTTCTCCACATACTTCTCTTATATATGAGGCCTC
>JAXHVM010000280.1 GCA_034189185.1 Deferribacterota bacterium | reverse complement strand
AAAAATAAGGGCTTCTTTTAAATTGTTTAATCTATCTGCATATTCTTTATAATAATTATCTCTAAGTTCAAGCTCACCTTTGATCTTTCCAGCTTTAATACTATTTGTTATATTTATATTTTCACCATATTTTTTATTTCCTATAAATATATCATAATAGTTTTCACTATTTTCCTTTAAAATTAATTGATTACTAACTGAACCCTCGACTAGAGGATTATTACCAACATAAACTGATACCATTCCATTATCATCCTCGTAGGTTGTTATATCAACTAGTTCTGACAATTGATCTAACAATACATCCCTTCTATCTCTTAATTCGTTGGCTTTTTTATCATCATATTCAACACTTGCAATTTTTTTATTAATAGAAGCTATTTCATTAGCAATATCATTTACTTCTTCTGTATAATCTTTTATTTTCTCATTACTATCATTTCTCTGTCTCTCTATTGATTTAGCAGCATCATTGATTTTATTAGACAAGACTGTAGCTTTTTCAACAACCACTTCTTTCTTTGACAAGCTTTCTGCAGTATTATCTGGGGTAGTATTTGCTAAATCGCTCAATGCATTAAAATACTCTTTAAAAGAATCTCCAAGTCCAGCACCCATCTCTAATTCATTAAAATATACATCAATACTTTTTAAACCATTTTCCAACGTGTTATAAAGCTCATAACCAGATTTTTCATTCCTCAAATTTTTTGCAATTACATCACTATATACCCTTTTTGGGTCCTCAGTTATAATAAGGCCATTATCATTCTTTATCTCAACCCTCTGCCTTGAATAACCCTCTGTATCAACATTATTTATATTGTTACCTGTAACACTTAAACCCGCCTGAGAACTTGCTAAACCTGCTGCAGCTTTGTTTAGAGTATCATAAATATTAACCATTTTTCACCTTAAACACTCTTTCTTATAATAGATATACTATTAGCATCAATCTTTTTGTTTGCTGAATATGTTTTAGTCCTACCTTTAACTACCTTGTTAAAGAACTCATCTATTATTTTAATATTGTTTTTATATAGTATTTTAATTTTGGAATTATTATCCTCTATTTTTCTTACTATATTTAATATATCATTACATAGCTCTCTAAAATATTTCTTTTTCTCTTCACCACTAATGAAACTAGCTATATTTTCATATGTATATTTTATATGATCTTGATCACCTGTTAATTTTTTCACAAATCCTATCCTTGCCTCTTCTAAGATTTTTTCTTTATAAAATATATTCTCTTTTTTCTTATTAATTGATATTATATCATCAACCTTCCAATTTACTAACAAGTTAATCTCTAAAGCCAATAATTCCCCTAGCTCTTTATATAGCTTTTTTTCTGATTTAAGAACCTCAATTAGATTATCCACATTGTCCATCATAGCTAACCTCTAAAGAAATATTTACTACTAATATATTTAATAGTAATTAACCCGTATAATCCACATTATTAGAAACATTTGTTGCCTTAGTATAAGGCTTATACGTTTCTATGCTCCTTCTCTCAGCTTGGTTGTTGTATTTGTTAATATCCCTAAGGGTTTCTTGAGTGTCTTTCAAATATTCTAATTCTGCTCTATCCATTTTTCTATCAGCTTTATTTGCTACCCTTTGATCATGGGCTAACCTCACCTTGTTTATAACTCCAGGGGTTGCCTTTAATTCTTCTCTTTGGATTTGCCTTGTAAGGGAGTTTTCTATTTTTTGTAGGTCTTTGTATGTCTTACTAATCTGCCTATCATATCTT
>JAXHVM010000279.1 GCA_034189185.1 Deferribacterota bacterium | reverse complement strand
AAAAATGTTTTAGATAATGTCACAAATATATTACTAAATATAAAAGGAGTAGATGATGTTTTAGCAGTAAGCGGTTTTAGCTTGCTCAGCGGCCAAGCAGAAAATGTTGGTTTTGCTATAGCCTCTTTAGAGCCATGGGACGAAAGAAAAAGCTCTGATCAACATATAAAATCAATAATCGACAAGTCCATAAATAAATTCAAACCAATCCTTGCTGCAAATATATTTCCTTTCATGCCACCACCAATACAAGGTCTTGGAACAACAAGTGGCTTTGACTTTAGACTTGAAGCATTAGAAGATCAGCCACCACAAGAGATTGCGTCAGTGGCTAGGGGTTTAATTGTTGAAGCAAGCCAAAAACCACAGTTATTCAATGTTTTTACAACTTATACTGCAGATACACCCCAATTGTTTCTTAATTTAGATAGAATAAAAATAGAACAATATGGTGTACCTGTAGGCAAATTATTTGCAACACTTGGTCAACACTTGGGATCTTACTATGTTAATGATTTTAATCTATATGGCAGAACCTATCAGGTTAAAATTATGTCAGATGAAGAATATAGAAATACAACAGAGGATATTATGAACCTCTATGTTGATAACAGGTATGGAAATAAAGTCCCTATGGAAAGTCTTATAGATTTTAAAAAAATAATAGGTCCTCAAACGATTAATAGATACAACCTTTTTTCAAGTGTTACTATTAACGGGGAAGCGGCATCTGGATATGCATCAGGCGAGGCAATGGATGCAATGGAAAAGATTGCAAATGAAAAACTTCCAAGTGGTTATTCATATGAGTGGTCATCAACTTCCTACCAAGAGAAAAAAGCAGGCGGGACAGTTGTTTTTCTATTTATACTTGCAATTGTCTTTGCTTACCTATTCTTAGTTGGTCAATATGAAAGTTGGAATCTACCACTATCAGTTATGTTATCTGTTTTAATTGCCTCATTTGGGGCGTTACTAGGTTTATTAATAGCAGGTTTATCTCTTTCACTTTACGCACAAATTGGTGTTGTATTGCTTGTGGGCTTGGCATCTAAAAACGCTATATTAATTGTTGAGTTTGCAAAGGATAGTAAAGAGGAAGGCATGTCAACCTTTGACGCAGCCGTTGAAGGCGCAAAAATTCGTTTTAGGCCAGTGCTTATGACTGCCCTTACTTTTATTATTGGTGTTGCTCCATTAGTTGTAGCAACAGGTGCAGGCGCTGGTAGCAGGAGAGATATTGGCACAACCGTTTTTTCAGGGATGACAGTAGCAACCACATTAGGCATATTAATAATTCCATGTCTTTACTATATCTTTCAAAATTTAAGGGATAAGGGCCATGCAATCAGAGAAAAAAGAGAAAAAAAACAAAAAAGCGATAATGATAAAAATGACTAATAAATTTATAAATACTTACATTTATAGCGCAATTCTAATAAGTTTGTTATTGACTGGCTGCATTACAGTTGGACCTGATTATAAAGAAGTTGATATAAAAGAGCCAGATAAATGGCAGGCAACTTTAGATAGGGGTTTAACTGATAAAAAGATAGATGAGGCAAGATTAGACGCCTGGTGGGAAACGTTAAATGATAAAACATTGGTAAAACTAGAAAAACTAGCTGCCAAAGGAAATATTGATGTAAAGATTGCGCTCTCTAGAATAAGAGAAGAAAGAGCCATGAGAGGTATTGAAAAAGCTAGATTATTTCCGACATTAAACGTTAGTTCGACCTTTGAAGAGAGAGAGGATAGTGAAAATCTAAGGAACTTTAA
>JAXHVM010000278.1 GCA_034189185.1 Deferribacterota bacterium | reverse complement strand
AAGAAAATGAATTATAAAGTTAATTTTTATTTGTTGTTAGTTGTTAATTGAAAAAAATAATATTAGAAATAAAAATCACAAATATGGGGGTGTAAGTATGAAAAGATTTAGCAAAGCGGCTGTTTTAGGCTCAGGTGTTATGGGTTCAGCTATTGCTGCTCATTTAGCTAATGCAGGGCTTGAAGTTTTATTATTGGATATAGTTCCAAAAGAGCTAACAGAGGAAGAAAAGAAGAAAGGACTAACCTTAAACGATAAGGAGGTAAGAAATAGGATAGCAAAAAAAGGTTTGGATTCAGCGTTAACATCTAGATATCCATCATTCTACATACCTGAATTTTCCAAATATATAGAAATTGGCAATTTTGAAGACGATATCCAAAAAATAAAGGATTGTGACTGGGTTATAGAGGTAATAATAGAGAGAATGGATATAAAAAAGAATTTTTATAAGGAAAAGGTTGTTAACAATGTTGGAAAGGATGCAATTGTCTCTTCAAATACAAGCGGTTTATCTATTAATGAAATGGCAAAAGTCTTCCCTGAGGAATTAAAAAAACGATTTTTAATAACCCATTTTTTTAACCCGCCAAGATATATGAAATTAGTTGAATTAGTTCCTAATGAGAATACCTCAGAAGAAGTGATGAGTATTATGGCAGATTTTATAACTAATAGATTGGGTAAAGGTGTAGTGTTTGCAAAGGATACCCCAAATTTTATAGCTAATAGAATAGGCGTTTATGGTATGTGTAATGCAATCAAGCATATGATGGAATTGGATATGACTGTTGAAGAGGTGGATGCAGTTGGGGGAGAGGCAACTGGGAAACCAAAAAGTGCTGTTTTTAGAACAGCTGATCTTGTTGGGATAGATACATTTGTTAATGTGGCAAATAACAGCTATGAATATCTAGTTAATGATGAGGAAAGAGAAATATTTAAAATACCAAAATTTGTAAATGATATGGTAGAAAAAGGCTTATTAGGCAATAAGACTAGGAAGGGCTTTTATAAAAAAGAGGGTGGTGAGACTTGTTATTATGATTATAAAACCGGTGAATATGTGCCAAGAAAGAAACCTAAGTTTCAATCTGTTGAAAGTACTAAGATGGCAACAAATGTAAAAGACAAAATAAAGGCAGTTTTTTCAAGTAAAGATAAGGCAGCTATTTTTGCGTGGAGAAATATGAGAGATACCCTCTTATATACTTTTAAACGGATTCCAGAAATAGCTGATGATATTGTAAATGTTGATAAAGCGTTGAAATGGGGGTTTAATTGGGATTTTGGTCCCTTTGAGGGATTAGATTTGTTAGGTGTTGAAAAGTTTGTAGAAAGATGTGAGAAAGATGGTATTCAGGTTCCTGAAAAGCTTAAAAAAATAAAGAAGTTCTACGAATTTAGGGATGGTAAAAAATATTATTATGACTTGAAAACTGATAGCTATAAAGAAGTCCCAATAAGACCGAGAGAGATAAGTTTAGAGCTATTAAAAAAAGCAGGCAATATAGTAGATGAAAACAAAGGTGCATCATTAATTGATTTAGGTGATGGTGTATTTTGTGTTGAGTTTCATTCGATAATGAATGCAATAGGTCCAGATACAATTATGATGATAAAGAAAGGTATAAAAAAGGCTGAAGAAGAAGGCCAGGGGCTAGTATTAGCAAATCAAGGGAAGAATTTTTCAGCTGGTGCAAATCTTATGTTAATGCTTTCTACAATTACAGAAGGAGCCTTTGAAGATATTGATATGGCTGTAAGAGAATTTCAAAACACATCGAT
>JAXHVM010000277.1 GCA_034189185.1 Deferribacterota bacterium | reverse complement strand
TTAGAAAATGACATTGAAATACTAGAGACAATCCCTGGAACAATAGATAAGAATGACTTATCAAAAAATAATTGCTGTATCTTTCATTCTAGGTGTTTTAGAAGAACCGAGAGATGTCTTTTTGAGAAACCGCCCTTTGAAAATAACCTAAGATGTTTTAACCCCTTATAAATAAACTACTGTAAATTCTTTCCCCTAACAAATATAATTAAAAAACCAATTATTAACATTATAAAACTTGCAATATGGGGAGCTCTAAAATAGCCTATCATTAAATCGTCTGCCCTAAAAAATGTAACAAATCCACGGATAATAGCATAAAATATTAAATAAAGGCCAACAATCGTACCTTTTCCAATATTTTTATTATCTTTCCAAAGATAGATCAATATACCTGCACATATAAAATTTAATATCATCTCATAAAAAAACGTTGGATGAAGGGGCATAGAATCAAATTGCCTATATGCTGGCGACATATATTTCTCTGGAAACTTAACCCCCCAAGGGACATATTCTTTTAAAATATAAGCCTTGCCTTCAAAGAAAACTTTAAGCTGACCTTTATCTTTAATCATTTGATATAATTTATGAAAACCTCTGTAGGAATTCTCTACATCAAAGGTCGTTAACACAACATTCCAAAAATCATAAAATCTATTTTTCAATGAAAAAATTATTGAAGGTGGTATAAATGTTGGCACCCCATGAGCTTCTCCATTTGTAAAGTTTCCAAACCTTCCCAAAGCCTGACCAAGTAAGAGAAAGGGTAAAATCATATCTCCAAAGGCAAATAAACTAATTTTCTTGTATTTACAATAAAAAATAGCTGCAATAAAACCCCCAATGATCCCCCCATGTATAGCTAGACCGCCCTGCCAAAGAGCAAATATCTCAAAAAAATGCTCTCTATAATATCCATAGTTAAATAATACATAGTAAAACCTAGCGCCAACTATTGCACCAATAAATGTTATAATAATGGCATTTTCAATTAAATCTTTTTTATACCCTAAGGATATGCTCTTTTTCTTGCAAAAATATAAAGCAATAATTATGGCTAATAAATACATTAAACTATAAATACGCAGTTCAAATGAGCCAAATTTAATTAAATATGGATACATTCTTTAAGTCCATAAACATCTAGATATAAAAATTATTAAATACAATATATTTGTAAATATAGAAAAAAACAAACTAAATCTTAAAAACTACTCTACTTTTTTTCTTTTAGCAGAACCAATCTCTGAAACCAAAATACCAACTATTATCAATAAAGCTCCAATATATTGTTTTACTTGCAAAACCTCTCCAATAATAAAATAAGAAAAAAACGGAGCTGAAAGGGGTTCTGCAGCAAATAAAACGGCAGTTTTAGTGGGTGTTGTATACCTTTGCAAACCAATTTGAACTAAATAAGCAGCTACTGATGCAAAAACTGCCGTATATGTTACCGAAAATATCGCATAAGGAGAATAATCAATTTTTATAATAGGTCCACCTGATAAAATTAAAGATATATAGAAAAGTATTGTCATTGTAAGAAATTGTATAAATACTAATACAAATAGATTATACACCCTTGAAAGCTTATCCACATAGATAATATGAAGTGCAAGAAAAATTGCATTTAAAATTAGATAGAGCTCTCCCACACTCAAGTTCAAATTCCACCTTAAAGTCATTACCAAAAGTCCAATAAACGCTAATAAAACACCTATAATAGATGATTTATAGGGTTTTTTCTTAAGAATTAAAACTGAAAAGATAGGGGTATAGATAATATATGAGCCC
>JAXHVM010000276.1 GCA_034189185.1 Deferribacterota bacterium | reverse complement strand
TGATGGAATTGTCTATTCAAGTGCTGAAGAGTCAAATAAAATTAAAAAATACATTGGTTTAATGCCCCAAGGTATAGGTATTATTCTATATAATAGTTTAACTGTAAAGCAACAGATTGATTATTTTATCAATATTAAGCATGTTAAGGTAGATAAGGAATTTAGAGATTATTTGGACTATTTATTAACAATAAGCAAATTAAAAGATTTTACTTCCAGAATGGTAGCTAATTTATCAGGGGGTATGAAGCAAAAATTGGCATTGGTTTGTACTTTACTGAATAAGCCTAAAGCATTGTTGCTTGATGAGCCAACTATAGGTATTGATCCAATTGGTAGGGCTGAATTTTGGCAATTGTTGATCGATATGACTAAGAGGGAAGATATTATTTCTATTATCTCAACTACCTATATACAAGAAGCAGATTACATGGATAAATTGATTTTAGTTGAAGAGGGAAATATTGTTGATTGTGGTGATAAAGAATCGTTGATTTCATCAATATTTGATTATTGTTATGATCCAAAAGGACAGTTGGATGACAGTATTGAAGATTATGATAATAAAATAATAAAGACGGAAAAATTTATATATTCATTAGAACCACTAAGTATAGACAAAAAAAGGCCAGGGGTAGAGTCAATATTTTTTGTAAATTGGCTAAAAAAGAAAAAGAAATATCCAAAGATATATATAGATGAACGACATAAAGAAGAATTACCTAATATAATAGTAAAAGTTGAAAATATTACAAAAAAATTTGGCAACTTTACAGCGTTAAATCAAGTTTCTCTTAATCTTAATAAGAAAGAGATTTTAGGACTTCTTGGGCCAAACGGTGCAGGTAAAACGACCTTTATGAAGATATTACTTGGTTTACTACCAAGTGATGGAGGAAAAATTGAACTATTAGGTGTGCAGATCAAAGATTACAGGGATAGGATAAGTTTAAAATCACATATTGGTTATTTATCACAAAACTTTGCCTTATATAAGCGTTTAACTGTAAGGGAAAATTTACAGTATTTTGGAACCCTTTATGGTGTGAGTAAAAAAGAGATAGATAAAAAAATCAAAGATTTTTTATATATGTTAGGTATAGAAAAATGGATTAATCATTTGGCTGAAAATATATCTTTTGGTACAAGGCAAAGGCTTTCTTTAGCAGTAGCATTGCTTCATGAGCCACCTGTTTTAATATTAGATGAGCCAACAAATGGCGTTGATGTTGTAGCACGTGAATTTTTTTGGGAGATTTTACATAAGATAAAGAGAAATTGGGATACTTCAATTGTGGTTAGTACTCATTATATGGGTGAGGCTGAATATTGTGATAGAGTGGTTCTGCTTAAAGAAGGAGAAAAAATAGCTGATGATACAGTTAATAATCTGTATAAGCGTTTCCCTGAATCTTTAAATTTTGAAGAAATTTTTGTGAATTTCTATAGAGATGCTTCAAATATATACATTAGCCATTAAAGAGTTTATTGAACATTTTAAAGAGAGGTTATTCATATTAACATATCTATTGCCCATTGTAACATTATTTACAATAGGCTTTGGCATGAATATGGATACAGAACATGTCAGAACCGTTATAATTGATAGAGATAGAACTCCTATGTCTGAAGAATTTATTGAGAATTTTTTTAATACAAAATATTTTGACTCTAGATTATTAAATATTTCATTTAACGAAGGGCTGTGGAAAATCAGAAATAATAAGATAGATTTACTTATTATTATTCCCACAAGTTTTGAGGAACAGCTTGTTAAGGGTGTTGTACCACATATTGGTGTTTATATTGATGGAACATTTCC
>JAXHVM010000275.1 GCA_034189185.1 Deferribacterota bacterium | reverse complement strand
ATTATTGCAAAATTTGGGTTTAAAAATATTAAAATGAATAATAATGCAATAGAGAAACTTAAAAGCTATGATTGGCCTGGAAATATTAGGGAGTTAGAAAATATTGTTTATAGACTTTGTCTGTTATCAAAGGATAAAGAAATTAATGAGCACGATTTACCTGTAGATTTGAATTCTAATCCCAGCAATAAAATAAACCTATCTCTTCCAAATGACCATCTAGATCTTGAAGAATTAGAAAAAGACATTATTAATTCGGCACTTGAGAAATTTAATGGTAATAAATCAAAAACAGCAGAATATCTGAGAATACCAAGGCATGTATTACTCTATAGATTAGAAAAATATAAAATTCAGTCATAATTTTTTCTTCTACATTCATTTTAATTAGAAGATATGTAGAATATTCTACAATTAATCCTAGTAATGTGTAGAATATTCATCACTTTTTATCAATATATCAGAAAATTCCCTCATATAAGGCGTTTGTAATCTTGGCATAATATTTGATTATAAGAATGATTATAAATTATGAGGTGATGTGCTTGTATCTACAGTATATAACGTGGGTTCATTAAATGAAAAAAATTATAATAATTATTATCCTATTTTATACGCCCCTTTATGCTGATAAACTTGATATAAGTGAGCTTCAAGAGATTGTTTTAAAGGAAAATCCACGTTTAAAATCACTTGGGTTTGAGGCAGAGATGCTAAAAAAGAGAATTCCATCAAGTGGTGCCCTTGAAGATCCCAAGATCAAGTTTGGTTTAAAAAATGTTCCTACTAGCGATTTTTCATTTAAAGAAGATGGAATGACATCAAAAGAAATAGGCGTATCTCAGATGTTTCCCCTTGGGGGAAAGCTTAAAATTAATGAGTCCATAGCAACAAAAGAATATAAGCTAGCTTTAGAAAGGCTCAGAAAAGAAAGGATTGATATATTAAGCAAACTACGGACATATGTCTATGAACTTGGTTATATTAGAGCATCTATAAAGATATTAAAGGAGATAAAGGGCTATATAAAACTTTTAATGGAAAGTGAAAAATCTGCATCTAAATCGGGCATAGGGAGCTTAACTAATGTTGTTAAGGCAAACATTGAGGCTATACAGATAGACGAGGAGCTTATCTCATTAAAACAAAGTAGAAGAGAGCTCCATGATAAAATTAATTACCTTGCAGGAAGGAAAGTGAATATAAAGGTAGGAGATTTATCAAACATTAGATTGACAAGCTTAGAAAGCAAGAAGATTAAGGAAAACATTTTAAATGAAAATCCTGATATAAAAATACTCTCTCTTGAAAGAAATATAAGTGAAGACGAAATAGAATTAAAAAAGAAAGAATATTATCCAGATGTTGTGTTTGAAGTATCCTATTCGCAAAGAGAGGATGGCCCAAATGGTCAGGATAGATCAGATTTGGTAAGCGCAATGGTTACCTTTAATATACCTCTGTGGCAAAAAAGAAAAAATAAACCTATGGTTCTTGAGATGGAAAGGAAAAAGTGGATGATAAATAGCCTTATAATTGATAAGAAAAACGAATTAATGGCTCAGGCTAAAACAATTTTAAGTCAGCTTAAAAAAAGGCGAGAGCTTTATAAATTATATACAGGCCAGCTTATTCCACAAAATGAATTAGCTCTACAAACAAATCTTGCACAGTATAAAACAGGTGGTGTTGAGATTATGAATCTTATTGACACCATAAGGATGCTTTTAAAATACAAGAGAGAGGCCCTTTTGATGCAGAAAGAATATATGGTAGGGCTTTCAGAATTAAACGCATTAATGGGCGTAGAGGTGTTAAAATAG
>JAXHVM010000274.1 GCA_034189185.1 Deferribacterota bacterium | reverse complement strand
TTAGTTTCATGTAATCATCTTTCTAAAGAAATTGATAAAAAAGCCCCTATGAGTGAGGCTGATAATACTACAGAGATATCTAGAGAATATGAAAAGATACTACTTGGCATAAAAGAGCCAATATTTAGAATAGATGTAAAATCAAACTATTTAAGTGCACCACTTGTAAAAGAAAGCTTTGCCTATTGGATCAATAATTTTAAAGATGATTTAAAAGCTCTATTAATAAAAAATGGCATCTATGACAATAGGAGTGAAAATAAAAATTACATAATGCCCGTATTTGATCTAGAGGCCAATGCTAAAAAAATAAAAGATTGTGATACATATATACCATATGTTTTAAATAATTGTGAAAATAAGTATTTCATATATATAAGTGGTAGCATTATTATTAATTTCTATATGGAAGACAACTTTGTTGATAGTAGGAGAATTGATATAACTGATCTTGGGAGACCTAATATAGTTAGTTGTGATTCATTAGAAAAAATTAATGAAAACTCTATTGATCTAATAAAAAATTTATACGGGTATTTATTAGATTATTTATCTAAAAAATATTATTTGTTTTACATAGAAAAATAATTCATTTACAAAAATATATAGGAGGTTGTCTATGAAGTATATATGTAGTTTAGTTAATATATTAGTATTAAGTGTATGCCTATTAATAATATCAGATTTAAGTTTTGCACAAGAAGATAAGTGTTTATTTACTCAAAAAGATAGAGACAGGCTTTTAAAGGTTGAGCTTAGAATTGATCAATTAGAAAATTCTTTAGAAAATTCATTTGATAGAATTGATACTAGGTTAGAGAACCTAAGGGATTTGATAGTTAGTCATTATAGACCATATTTAGGTTTTGATTATGATTCTTCTTGGGCTTATTTACCAGGTAAAGTCGAGTATAAAGTAGTAGATAAAAAGAGCAAACTAACCAAAGATGAGTTAAGTAATTTACTCAATGAATTGAGAGTTTTAGCAGGTCATAATAAGGATTTAGCTAATATTCTAAGAAAATATAATTTATATTAGTATATAAATATAAATATAGATAATAAAATTGTTATTATTAATATTTAAGATACTTTCTCTTATTTTGTGTTTAATTTGTGTTTTAATCAATATAATTGGTTTGCCTGGGAATATGCTTATTATTCTGATAGCTTTCATCTGGTATTTACTAGGCTACATTAGCACAATTCAAATAGTGATAATAGCATTATTGATTGCAGTTGGTGAGATTATTGAATTTATTTCAGGATTTTTATTAGGTAAAATATCAGGTATAAGCAATATTAGTTTATTATTTAGTATTCTTTGTTCATTTATATTTGCTATATTGATGGCTCCTATCTTTTTTGGTTTAGGATCTATAATAGGGGCGTTTCTTGGGGCTTTTGCCGGTGTATTTATATATGAAATATTCTCTTACAATAGTTTTTATACAGCTATAAAGAGAAGCTATATTGTCTTAAAAAGTAGAATCTTGGGAACAATTATAAAATTTTCACTTGGCATATTAACTATAATTTTATTTACCTTCTATCTGTTTTAGATAAATAAAATATAATTTTATCTCATTTAGCACATGAATATTGTATATAATTTTAATATTATTTTAATAATTTATTTATTATAATTTTATGCTTGACAATTAGTTATTTAAATTATAATATTTTTCTAGAAAGCTGCATAAATAATAAATATTATTTGGAGTATTTATGGCTGGTAAAGGGAGAAGGGTTTTTTCTTTTGAAAAATATTTGAAAAAATATCTTTGCAAAATTGTTTTTTTTATATTGGGGAGAGCTCTCCAATCAGCTTCAAAACATGATATTGA
>JAXHVM010000273.1 GCA_034189185.1 Deferribacterota bacterium | reverse complement strand
TGAAGCATTATCTCTTTTATGGAACATTGATTCTGCTGAGATATATTTTTCAATCTTTACCCCATAAAGACCTCCTACAATCTCTGAATCTTCCCACACTTCAATTGAAAAAGCCCGTCCCATTAAAAAGAGTTTATAATAACCTTCTATCATTTCATCAGTTATCCAAGTTGTGTCACTATCATTTCTTTTGGCAGTTGCACAACCACTTATAACAGCCATAAAATCTTTATTAAAACTAAAAGTGTAGTTGTGTTTTTTTATAGTTTTTTTGATAGTTTTAGGGATGTGAAAATCTTTTATGAAAATGACATGCCTAACTAAAGGGCACCACCAAAGTATAGGATCACCTATATTATACCATGGGAAAATGCCCAAAGAGTATGCCTTTATTAGGTTTTTTGGGTTTAGATTACCTCCTATATATAATATCTCTTTGCTACCTGCAAGATAAGGATTTGGGAAGTTTATCTCGCTATCTTTCATCTACAACAAAACAAATCTCTTTATCATAATCTATAATGACACTGCCCCCATTTTTAAGCCTTCCAAAAAGGATTTCATCTGAGAGTTTTACCTTTATCTGTTCATTTATTAAACGTTTTATCGGCCGTGCGCCCATTGTTTTATCAAAACCTTTCTCTGCTAAATATTCTGCAGCCCTATCAGTAATTCTAACCCTTACACCTTTTTCATCAAGCATAGTATTTAGCTCACTAATAAATTTTCTAACAATTCTTTTAATCTCTTCAATATCTAATTTGTTAAAGGTAATAATGTAATCTAGCCTGTTTCTAAATTCAGGGCTAAAAACACTCTTAATTGCATTTTGGGTGTTTCTATTATTCTCAGTTTTTTCTAGAAAGCCTATATTATTTGAGTTTATTTCTCTAGCACCTGCATTTGTTGTCATTATGATAATACAATTTCTAAAATCTGCCTTCCTGCCTGCATTATCAGTGAGTGTTGCATAATCCATAACCTGGAGCAATATGTTGTATATATCTGGATGAGCCTTTTCTATTTCATCTAATAATAGTACAGAATAGGGATTTCTTTTTACTTGTTCAATAAGTTGTCCCCCTTCATCATAGCCAACATAGCCTGGGGGTGAGCCGATCAACTTTGCTACAGCATGTTTTTCCATGTATTCACTCATATCAAAGCGTAAAAAATTCATCTGCATATGGTGCGCAAGTCTTTTAGCTAGCTCAGTTTTACCTACACCAGTAGGGCCACAGAAAAGGAATGAACCTATTGGTTTTGTCTTTTCCGTAAGGCCTGCTTTTGAGGTTTTAATTATTTGTACAACTCTTTCAATTGCCTCATCTTGACCATATATCTCTTTTTTAAGGTTATTAGCTAGAGCGCTTAAACTGCTTATATCATCCTTCTTTGTTTCTTCAATTTTTATTCTAGAGATACTTGTGACAATTTTCTTTATGTGCTTTTCTTTAACTATTTTCTCTTCTTCCTTTAGTTTTACATATGCACCTGCTTCATCAATGATATCTAAGGCTTTATCTGGCAAGAATCTATCTTTTATATAGTGATGTGATAATTCAACTGCTTTATCAATTGCACCCTCTGTATATTTAACTGAGTGAAAGTTCTCATAGTAATAGATAAGATTTTTAATGATTTGTTTTGCCTCATCGACTGTAGGCTCTTCTACTTCAATTTTTTGAAAACGTCTAGAAAGAGCCTTGTCTTTTTCTAAGTATTTTTTATACTCTTCATAGGTTGTGGCCCCTATACATTTAAATGAACCTTTTAGTAGGTAGGGCTTTAAAATATTTGCGGTATCCATAGCGTTACCTTCAGTTGAACCGGATTTTACTATTGTATGG
>JAXHVM010000272.1 GCA_034189185.1 Deferribacterota bacterium | reverse complement strand
TTAGTAGTTGTAATATTTATTATACAATCAATGTTTTCTTGGCCCTTGAGGCACCCTGCACTAATGCTATATTTTGTTGTTGTTATTGCTTGCCTTGCGTCAAACCTCGAAACCTTTAGTCTTAAAACCGGTTTAATTAAAAAAATAAGTTATTTTTTTCTAAGCTTATTTCTTATAATTTATATTACCTTTTTTATAAGTTTTGGAAAAGCTATTGCCTTAGAATTATACTATATTCCAAAGGCAAAGAATTCTTCTAATTTTTTTCACTCCCTTACCTATGTTGATAAACTCTCTAAAAACTCTTTTTTAATATATGGGGCAAACCATCTATTTGTTCAAAAGGCTTTTAACTATTTATGGCAGGATATCTTTAATAGCCCTTTTGTACCAGTAACAAAAGAGCTCTATAAAAAGGTTAATAGAGAAAAACTCTTTCATTACGATAAAAGGGCCTTACTAGAGGCAACTTGTAAAAAAGCAAAATTGCTATATAATTTAAGGCCTTTTTGGTTTTATCCCTTTGTTATCTCCTTTACTGAGTTGGTTCGTGGTAATTATGATAATTCCTATAAATATGCAAAAGAGGCAGAACATTTAAAGCCAAATGATGAGCGCGTCTTTGCACTAATGCACTTTGCAAATGTCTTAAAAGCATCTAAAATAACGGGAAAGCCTGTAAGTGAAATCTTGCCGTCAAAAGAGGATATTAAGGCTTTACAAGAAGGCTTTAGAAAATCATTAGAAAAAAATGAAAAAAAATAAGGGATTTTCACTTATTGAGCTAATGATTTCACTTTTAATTGTTCTCATTCTTTTTATTTTATCCGTAGAGTATTATAAGCCCCTCATGAAAAGGGCATATAATTATGTAGCCCTAAGTGATCTGAGGAATTTTGCTACAGCTTTAGAAGGTTCCTATATTGATAAAATGGGCTATCCTAAGGCTCTAGTAGATAATTTGACGGGAGAGTGGTTGCCAGAGAATGTCTTTAGATTAATTGATGATACTATAGGCTATATGCCTTCAAAGGATGTATTAGTCTATTATGATTCAGATGGATTAGAAAACTATATAATTGCAACAAAACATGTAAAAGGTGATAAAATCTATATAAAGACAAGTATGACATCAAGCATCTACTATATTAGTGAGCAAAATGACAACACTTCAAAGGTTAGCATATACCCTACTGTTAAATTGCCCGAGGCCTCATTTAACCTAGATGATAGTTTTTTCTTAAACTCTAAGATATATGATAAGATGTAGGTAGACCTAATTTAATATTAATTTGCAATTTTTTAAAAATTATTTAATAATAGGCATTAATAAAAAAATAAAGGGGTAATAAGTGGAAATTGCTGTTGTTGGTGCAACCGGTTATACAGGGGTTGAGCTTGTAAAATATTTAAGTAACCATCCCCATTTTCATATAAAGAAAATCTTTAGTAGTTCTCAGTTTGGGGTAAGATTAGCTGATTTAGAGCCTTCCTTAGATGGAATTTGTAATCTTACTTTAGAGGCCTTAAATAGTGAAAACCTTCTTAAAGATAGTTCTGTTAGTGCATTTTTTCTCTGCCAGCCCCATGGAACCTCCTTTGAACTTGTGAAAAAACTAGTAGAAGCTGGTAAGATTGTTGTTGATCTAAGTGCAGATTTTAGGTTTTCTAATAGTAGATTATATGAAAAGACCTATAATGTAACACATCCCTATCCAGAGCTTTTGGAGAAAAAGGCATATGGCATACCAGAGATCTTTAAAAGTGATATAGTAAGCTCTAATTTAATTGCAAATCCAGGGTGTTACCCAACCTCAATTATAATACCCCTTTATCCCTTAATAGAAAAAAAGTTGGTAGAATTAGATAATATTATAGTAGA
>JAXHVM010000271.1 GCA_034189185.1 Deferribacterota bacterium | reverse complement strand
TTAAGGCCAGGGGACATCAAAGGTGCACAGCTTAGAATTGGTGCAAAGGCTCCTATAGTTCAAGGACCAAGGCTAGGATTTATACTAATCCCTTTCTATGACATAAACAAAGAGAAGGATGAGAATTATCCAACATTTATTGATTTAATTGAAAGGATTTGGGAATTTTGGGATGAATATGGCAAGAATAGAGAGAGAATTGGAGAGCTTATTCAAAGAGTGGGTGTTGGCAATTTTCTTGAGGAGTTAGAATTAGATATTCACCCAGCAATTGTAGCCCATCCAAGAACAAATCCTTATATAAGATTTGAAGAATATTATGAAGAAGTAGATGAAGAGGAGGAAGAAAATGAGTGAACAAAATAAAAGAATAACAGATATTGGAGTACCTGATTATAATAAATTTTTACCCCCAATAATAAAAAATAATTATGGCAAGTGGTCTTACCATAAGGTTATTAAATCTGGTGTATTAATGCATGTAGCTGAAAATGGTGATAAGATATATTCTGTTAGGGCTGGTTCTCCTAGATTGTTGAGTTCTGAAAGGATTAGAAATTTTGCTGAACTTGCTGAAAAATACTGTGATGGTTTTCTAAGATTTACTACTCGCAATAATGTTGAATTTCTTGTAACTAATGAAGATAATGTAGAACCTCTTATAAATGAGCTCAATAAACTAGGTTTTCCCGTTGGAGGTATTAATAATACGCTAGGCAACGTAATCCATACCCAAGGCTGGCTTCACTGTCATACTTCAGCAAGTGATGCAAGTGGTGTAGTTAAGGCTATAATGGATGAACTATATGATTATTTTATAAATCCAGTACTACCTGCAAAAATAAGAATGGCTTTTGCATGCTGCCTTAATATGTGTGGTTCAGTTGCTACAAGTGATATAGCTTTAGTAGCAGTGCATAGAACCCCACCAAAGGTAGATGATGAAAAAATAAGGAATATATGTGAAATCCCTAATGTTATTGCATCTTGCCCAGTTAATGCTATTAGGCCAAAGGTAGTAGAAGGTAAACAGTCTGTTGAGGTTGATGAAGATCTATGTTTCTATTGTGGGAATTGCTATACCGTTTGTGCTGCAATGCCTCTAGCTGATCCATTAAATGATGGTCTTGCAATATTTGTTGGTGGAAAGGTCTCAAATACTAGAACAAAACCTGCCTTTTCAAAATTAGCAATACCATTTCTACCAAATAATCCACCTCGTTGGCCTGAGGTAGTTGATGCAGTAAAGACAATTGTTGAAACCTATAAAAATGGTGCAGAAAAAGGTGAAAGGGTAGGAGAGTGGATTGATAGGATAGGTTGGCCAAAATTTTTTGAGATTACTGGATTTGAATTCACTAAATATCATATTGATGACTTTAGATTAGCTGAGTGTACATTGAATTATTCAAACCATACAACGTTATAATTGGAGGTCATTATGGATAAGGAATTATATGATAAGATAAGGCAATATATATTGGACACCGTTAGAAAATATCATGGCAAAAAGAGATATAAACCAATGGAGTTAGAGAAAGAAGTTGTACAAGTATTTTCTGATTACAATATTACAAGACGCGATGTTAAAGGTGTAATAAGGGATATTGTTGATGCAGGGGAGTTAATATATGGTTATGCAGGTAGTTCATTTTTAACTATACCTGAGGATAGAGAAAATACGTAAAAGGAGGATATAACATTGGCTGTAGTAAAAAAGAAGGTTGTTAAAAAAAAGAAAAAACCTTTGTCAATGGGTGTTGTGGCAGGGGCTAAGATTGAGCAGTCCCCTTATAGGCCAAAATATGTTGAAAAAAGACCTCCTTGTACAGGGAAATGTCCCAGTGCAGTAAGAGTGAGGGAATATTTGCAGTATATAGCAAC
>JAXHVM010000270.1 GCA_034189185.1 Deferribacterota bacterium | reverse complement strand
ACTCTGGGCTCCATTTATCCATCTCTTGGATATAGCCCTCATCATCAACTTCAATTTTTTCTCCTTTAAATTCAATAAATGGCATAATTCACCTCCTTTTTTTTATAATACCATATCAATTATAATACCATATCAATATATCCACAGGGACAAACCTCTGCACACTTCTTACATCCATCACATAGCTCCATTGCTATCTTAAATGGTTTACCAGGAGCTGGATCAGGGATTTTTTTGAAAGCCTGTGGAGTACAATATAAATAGCAATTTTCACATACAAAGCATAAACCGCAACTCATGCATCTTTTTGTTTCATATAAGAATTCATCAAAGGTTAAACCAATTAAATAGGGTTCGAAATCCTTTATTCTCTCTGCAGGGTCTCTATATCTTCTTTTTTTCTGCTCCTTCTTTTCAAAAAAATCTAAATACATATCCTTAGATTCAATTACTCTTCTATCATCAGGTTTCATAAAATTTTGACCTGTTAGTTTAAACATAATTTTATCAGCTGCAAGAATGCCATGACTATTTGCTACTGTTACGAGCATATTTTCAGGACCTATTAAATCACCGCCTACCAATATATTATCATCTACAAATAGGTCATTATGCTCTACAAACCCTTCTTTGTTTAGTTTTAAAATATTTTCAAATAGTGAAAGATCAGGTTTTTGACCAACTGAATATACCAACGTATCTGCCTCTACAAAAAATGGATCCTCATCTTCAATTATGTGATATTTCTTTGCATGCCCTCTCTCATCAATCTCATCAACAACTATCTTTCTAAAGTAAACACCCTTTAACTTGCCATCTTCTTCCTTTATTTCAACAGGAATTGTTGCAAATTGAAATGTAATATCTTCTTCATAAGCCTCTAAAGCTTCTCTTGAAGCAGTTTTTTTAAATGAATCATAGTCAGGTATTGTTCTTCTATATGCAAAAACAACCTCTGCGCCTAATCTTCTGCATATCATAGCTACATCAGCTGCAGTATCTGCCCCAATTACTATTACTTTATTACCAACCTCAATCTTTTCGCCTTTTGCAAACCTATCTAAAAACTCTATCCCTGAATATATTCCTTTTAACTTGTCTATATTCTCTAGCCTTGGTCTATCAATTTTATAAGCTCCTGTTGCCAAATATATTGCATCAAAATTAGACTTTAACTCATCAATTGATATATCCTTTCCAACGCATGTATTATTCTTTACGTCAATCCCTAAATCTATAATCCTTTGAATTTCATTTTCTACTACCTTCTTGGGAAGGCGAAAATTTGGAATTCCATAGTAGAGGAGTCCTCCTAATTTCTCACTTTTCTCATAAATTGTAACATTGAAACCCTGCCTTGATAGCTGATATGCTGCAGATAAACCAGAAGGACCACCACCAACAACAGCAACCCTTTTATTTGCACCTATATCACTAACTTTTTTGAGCTTTAACTTTTTATCTAAAGCATAATCACCAATAAACATCTCACAGGCATTAATGTTAATTGGTTCGTCCACATCCTTTCTATTGCACGTTTCTTCACATCCATGGGGACAAACCCTACCAGTTGTTGCAGGCATCGGATTTGTTTCAGTTACAATATCAAAAGCTACCTCCATTGATTCTTCTATTGTTCTATTATATTTCTCACTAGTTGCTATATACTGCAAATATTCCCTCACTCTTACTGCACTGGGACATTTCCCTGTACAAGGAGGTCTTTTTTCAACATATTTTGGCCTATAAGGGGACTGCTCAATCTTAGCCCCTGCCGCAACACCCATTGACAAAGGTTTTTTCTTTTTTTTAACAACCTTCTTTTTTACTACAGCCAATGTTATATCCTCCTTTTACGTATTTTCTCTATCCTCAGGTATAGTTAAAAAT
>JAXHVM010000269.1 GCA_034189185.1 Deferribacterota bacterium | reverse complement strand
TTATAATATTTTATTGCAATATATTAGAAAAAATGAAAAAATATAAAGCTAAAACAATAACATCAAAGGTATGTGAATGAATATCGTTGAACAGCTAAAATCAATACTTGATTACTCTATATTTAATCTCACTGTGTATGAATTATCACTTTTTTTTCTTGTATTATTTATATTTCTTTTTTTTAAGAAGATATTTACAAATTCAATTTTGTTAATTTTAAAAAAACTTGCAGAGAGAACAAAGACTGATATTGATGACAAGCTTTTAAATATACTTGAAAGGCCAATAAAATTTTTATTTGTTACAATTGGATTATATTTTGCTTTCTCAGTTTTATCTCTCCCAGCTGAGGCAAATGATCTAATTGGTCATATAATTCGTAGTTTCATTATCTTTGTTGTCTTTTGGACACTCTACAGGGGAGAAAGCCTTCTTAATACAATGCTTTATAAAGTATTTATTGAGAGAAAGCTTGATATGGCAACATCCTTAATTCCTTTTATCAATAAATTTATAAAAGCCACAATTATATGCTTTGCAATAACCTTTATTATCCAGGAATGGGGTTACGATATAGGCGCAATTATCACTGGACTTGGTATTGGGGGCCTTGCAATAGCCCTAGCAGCAAAAGACACACTAGCCAATTTCTTTGGTAGCGTTATGGTTTTACTTGACAAACCCTTTAAGATTGGCGATTGGATAGTCTGTTCAGATGCAGAGGGTATAGTAGAAGAAATAGGTTTTAGAAGTACTAAAATTAGAACTTTTGCAAAGGCCCTTGTAGCTATCCCAAATTCAAAACTAGCAAATGACTCAATTACTAATTGGTCTAGAAGGGAAAACAGAAGAATAAACTTTAATATAGGCCTAACCTATTCAACAAACAGGTCACAAATTGAGAATATTGTTAATAAAATTAGGGATATGCTCATAAATCATAAATATATAAAAGAGGATCCCCTAATGGTAAATTTTACAGATTTTGGTGCCTCCTCACTTAATGTTTTTATATATTGCTTTACAACAACAGCAGTGTGGTCTGAATATCTAAAAATAAAAGAAGATGTTAACCTGAAAATAATGAAAATTATAGAAGATGAAAATGCTTCCTTTGCTTTTCCCTCTACTTCAATTTATGTAGAAAAGCTACCCAAAAATAATTAATTATATAATTTAAAAGCCTATAAATTTAATTTATCAGATATCTTAGAAAGGGCATTTATTATTAAGGATATATGCTCCTCTAGATTAACACCAAGCTCATCAACACCTTTGTATATATCTTCTCTGTTTACACTCCTTGCAAAAGCTTTATCTTTTAGCTTTTTTTTCACACTTTTTACCTTTACATTAGAAATCTTTCTCTCTGGATTTACATATGCACAAGCAATTATTAAACCCGTTAATTCATCAACAGCAAATAATGTCTTAGCCATAAGTGTATCCCTTTCAACACCAGTGTAATCAGCATGCCCCAAAATAGCCCTAACTACTTCCTCAGGATAGCCAATTTGCCTTAATATCTCTGCTCCCTTGTAGGGATGTTCTTCCTTTGAAGGATACCTCTCATAATCAAAATCGTGTAGTAGTCCTGTTATCCCCCATAAATCCACGTCTTCATTAAACTTCTTGGCATATTCCCTCATAGCTGCCTCAACCGCTAAAGCATGTTTGATCAACGAATCAGATTGTGTATATTCACTCAATAATTTAAAAGCCTCTTCTCTGTTTAAATCCATAATGAACCTCCTTATTTTAAATAATTTATACACTATGCAATATATTCATATATATCATTTAAAGGTTCAACAATTATAGTTTTATAATTATCATAAAAAAATAAGCCATCATCGGTATTCTTTACTTTCCTTAAATATTTCTTAAAT
>JAXHVM010000268.1 GCA_034189185.1 Deferribacterota bacterium | reverse complement strand
CGCTACCGATGAAGACCTCATAAGAGATAGGCTTGATACAGTTAAACCAGTACTTATAAATTCAACAATGGAAGAAGTGTTTGAAAGGTTTGAGGATAATCCAGAGCTAACTATTCTACCGGTAGTTGATAACACAGGATCCCCAAAAGGTGTTATATGTGAGAAGTCAATTAAAAGATATATATATGCTCCCTTTGGTAGAGAGCTACTTATTAATAAGTCTATCAATGAAAATATTAGGCGATTTTTGACGGCTATACCCACAGTTGACATAAAAAAATCTATAGAGGAAGTTATTGAGGTGTATAGCCAAAATATAGAAGCAGAAGGCTTAATAGTAACAGAAGACGCTAAATATAAGGGGATGATAAATCCAAAGGATATTATTAATATAATCAACAAAAAAGAACTTGAAATTGCAAAAGAAACAAATCCCCTTACAAAATTACCAGGTAATATTTTAATAAATAAATATATTAGTGATGCCTTAAACAAGGCTAATAAATATAGATATTTTGTATATCTAGATTTTAATCATTTCAAACCCTTTAATGACAACTATGGTTTTAGGTTAGGCGATAGAGCAATTCTTATGTGTAAAGATATACTTTTTAAATGTATTGATATAAATAAATATTTTATTGGGCACATTGGTGGAGATGATTTTTTTGTGGGTTCACTGAGAGATAATGAGGAATGTTTGAGTATAGTTAAAGATGTTGAAAAGGTTATATCTTCATTTAATAGCTCTATACTGGTATTCTTTGATGAAGAAACTAGAAAGAAGGGTTATTATGTTGGTATTAATAGACAAGGCAGAAAAGATAAGATACAACTTTTATCAATAAGTGCTGCAATTATTGAGATTGCAAAAAATGTTAATAATATTAACGAAGATGTCTTATCAAGTGTATTAGCAAAGTCAAAAAAAATAGCTAAAAAATCAGAAAATTATTTGTCAGTAGTTGGTATTAATAGCAATTTCTTTAATGTTTTAAATTAGCCGTATGAAAACTAAATTGTTGAAATGCCACTTTATTTAGGTTAAATTAGTAACATGTAGGCTTATGGATACATATATAATCAATAGCTCCCCAAGAGAAAAAGGTAGTTGTGCCTTTATTGCTAATAAGATTGAGGAAGATATCTTAAAAGATAAGAGTGTAAAGACCCTAAACTTGAACAAAATGAATTATAGAGGTTGTCAAGCCTGCTATAGTTGCAAGCTAAATAATAGTTTTTGCGTTGTAGATGATGGGCTTTCCCCCTATTTAGCTGACTTTAGCAAAGCTGATCTATTTATTATATTAACACCTAATTATTACGGCTTTTGCAGTGGCCAATTGAAACTTTTTTTAGATAGATGGTTTTGTCTCATAGATAAACATAGGAGATCAAAGCTTAAAGAAGGTGGCAAACTATTTTTTATAGTAACCCAAGGTGCTCCAGATAGATCTAATAGCGGTGTTTTACTTAAGTGGATAGAGAGGTTTGCAAAACACTATTTTCTAAAGTTTTATGGGATAGTTGTGCCTAATTGCTCAAAAGATAATCTTGACAGTCCAAGATTGAAATTTGATGAAATAAAAATGGCCTTAAATATGTTTATATAACTCTATTAATATCAAAATGTTTTATCCACTAATAAGTTTTCATACTAGTTGATATTATCTGCCTAAATCTTCCAACTTCACAAGTTAGAAATTTTGCATATGTTCGCTATTCCTTCAACTTCGCAAGTTCAACTTTTATTTAGCTTTGCAAGTTATAATTTTTTTGCGTTTGCATAGTCAAAATATTTCAAGTTTATTTGTGTGCCTACAAGGCTAGCAACTGCTGCCTTTAATAGGTTTCGTCTAGTTGCTCTCACTATTTTCCTCAAATGGTTTTGTTGT
>JAXHVM010000267.1 GCA_034189185.1 Deferribacterota bacterium | reverse complement strand
GAAGGTATTAAGGTTTATATGATTACAGGTGATAATAGGACAACAGCTTTAAATATTGCAAAATCTCTAGGTATAGATGAGGTAATAGCCAGTGTAAAACCTATGGATAAATCAAACAAAATAAAAGAACTACAATCAAAAGCCGGCAAAGTGGCTATGGTAGGCGATGGAATAAACGATGCGCCAGCTTTGGCTGCAAGTGATGTAGGTATAGTAGTAGGAAATGCTTCCGATATAGCAGTAGAAACTGGTGACATCATCATTATGAATGAAAATCTTATGAATGTCTATAAGGCAATCAAACTAAGCAAGTCTACAATTAAAAATATCAAAGAAAATCTATTTTGGGCTCTTATATATAATACATTAGGCATACCAATCTCTGCATTTGGTTTTCTAAATCCTATTATTGCTGGTGCTGCTATGGCTTTTAGCTCTGTATCAGTGGTAACCAACGCATTGAGACTTAAGAGGTGGCGTTATGAATAGAAAACTTTATATAAAAATATTAGTAGGAGGTTAACATGCAAGAAGTAGTTATTAAAGTAAATGGAATGAGTTGTGAGCACTGCAAAAATGCAGTAGAAAAGGAAATTAAAAGTTTAGTGGGTGTTAAATCTGCTGAAGTAGCTCTAGAAGAAGGAAACGTCAAGGTTATATTCGATGAAACAAAGGTTAGACTAGATAATATCTATGAGGCTATTGATGAAGCTGGATATGAACCAGTAAAAGAATAGGGGCAATTGTTATGACAGATAAAAGCTGCCAAATTAAACATGCAAATACTCTTGAAAGGTTAAAAAGGATAGAGGGACAAATAAAGGGAATTATAAGAATGGTTGAACAGGATAAATACTGCATAGATATTATTAACCAGATTTCAGCCGTCAAAGGCGCTCTAAATCAAGTGGCTCTGATGATTATGCAAAACCATGTGGAGAGTTGCCTTTCAGATGCAATAAATAATGCTGACGAAGAGGAAAAGGATGCAAAAATAGAAGAGCTAATTAACACAATAAGAAAATTTGTAAAATAAGCTTCTAAAAAATTATAAATGTTTTTAAAACTTTTAGTTTTACTATATTAACAAAAACTAGAGATATGTTATTTCATATATTTTTTTACACCCAAATATGCATAAAAAGAAAAATACCATAAGCTTTTAATAATAGATAATTTCTCAACATTACGATAGAGTTTCCACTGATAATATGCCGCAACAGCTTTATTAGATGATAAAGATCTTTTTCTAACCCTATAATGTAATAATGGCTTATTTACCCCATAAGCAGTTATCCCCTTTTTTAATAAAGACAACCAAAATGCATGATCCTGCCTTAATTTTAACGGTGGAAAATACTGATTATATAAAATATCTCTTTTTACCATAGCTGAAGAGCAAGCAATGTAGTTTGACTTTAGCATCTTTTTATAATCAACCCATTCTGGAGGAATTACCTTACCTATAACTTCTCCCTCTTCATCTATTTTTATATAGGATGTATAGCTTAAAGATATGTTATTATGCTTCATAAAATTTATCTGCTCTTGCAATTTATTTTTATCCCATAAATCATCACTATCTAGAAAGGCAATGTAGTCGCCTTTGGCATTTTCTAAGCCCACATTTCTTGCGTTAGCAACCCCACAATTTTTATTTAATGTTATAAGCTTTATAGCACTATTCTTTTTTGTATAATTTTTTATAATATCTATAGAGTTATCACTTGAACAATCATCAACAATTATCATCTCCCAATTTTGATAAGACTGTGCTAAAACTGACTCAATTGTCTGCGATATAAACGTAGCCGAATTATATGATGGTGTAATTATTGAAATTAATCTGCTAATCGTTTTCAAACCTTACTAATTTGTTATATAAACCAATTAATTCTTTTTCTCCAATAGACCAATTGTATTTATTA
>JAXHVM010000266.1 GCA_034189185.1 Deferribacterota bacterium | reverse complement strand
GGAAAATCTGACTTGCGAAGTCGGAGGATTGGTTTAACTTTAATTGATTTATATGTCACATTTAATATATAATTATATTAGAGGTATTCTATATAAATACCTTGTTGATTTTGATTTTTGATTTTTAAAAATTGCTGGGGTGGATGATGATGTTTAAAAAATTTTTATTATATTTTACAATAGTCTCAATTATACTGCTTTGCCATTTGAATATTTATTGCCAAGAAAATACACAAAATGATGGATTAGGTTTTGAAAACTATTATGCTTACAATCCTATAAATATACAAGCAAAAGTTCCTCCCTATAAATTGCCCCTTGATATAAAAAGTATTGCCAATTTTGATGATTTTATAAGAAAAATTCCATTAAAAGAAGGTGCGGTTAATCTCCTTGCAAAAAATGGTTTTGTTGTAATAGAAAACCCCTTTTTTAAGAGTGAAGAGGATATAACAGCCCCCTATAAAATAATTAAAGATAATAACATCCCCCTATTTATAACAACAGATTCACTCCTTCATCTATACCACATACAATTTGATGAAACATTGAGGCAGATTGAAGAAAAAGAATTTTATGACTATATATGGGAGATAAGTAATACACTATTTAATAAATCTGTAAATGCTTTTAATTCTGCTAGTGGTGATTTAAAAGAGGCTTTAAAAAGAAATGTTGCCTACTTTTCTACAGCTCTAATGCTTTTAAAGCCAAAAAATGACCAGCTCTGTAGAGATGAGAAAGAGTGTAATGACCCTGGGTTAAAAAGTGCATACTTCAGCCAAGAGGATTTAGAAAAATATAATTTTAATATACCAGAATTTGTTAAAGATATAGTAGAAGCTGAATTAAAACTCATTGAGGCTCATAAAGGTTTTGATAATTCACCTATCTTTATATATAGAGAGGATTATTCACAATATGTCCCTAGAGGGCATTATACAAGAAGTGAGAAATTAAAGAACTATTTCAAGGCATTCACCTGGTTTGGTAGGATGTCAATGCTCCTTAAAGGGACAGACCAAGTTGATAAAGGACAACCTTGTAATGAAGTCCCACCATGTAAAGCTCTTATATCATTATATGATGCAAAGATTCAGACAATGCAAGCCTCACTCATTGCTTCATTCTTTAATGAAGATAAACAGCTATTCTCTAAATGGGAGAGGATCTATAAAGTAACAGCATTTTATGTAGGGTTCTCTGATGATTTAGGACCCTATGAATATATAGAGGCCTTAGATTATGTCTTTAATAGTGGCTTTACACCTGATAAATTAACAGATGAGAATATAGAGAAAATAAAATCAAAACTAGCAGAATATAGCTCTCCAAAAATTTATGGTGGCACAGGTGAATTAGCTTTAAATCCACCCTTTAGCCCAGAGCAGGTCGATGAATTGCTTACTATTACAAAGGGATTTAGGCTTATGGGGCAAAGGTTTGTCCCTGATTCATATATGTTTACTGAGCTTGTCTCACCTTCTGTAGGGATGTATATTGGTAATAGGTGCAGCCAAACATTTACCTGCAAACTTACTGATGGCGGAGAAGCAAGGGTCTTCCCTAGAGGGCTAGATATAATGGCACTATTGGGTTCTAAAAAGGCATTAGAGCTTTTAAGGATATACGGAGATACTGAATATATGGGACATGACAGTAAAGGCAATATTATAAATTATGATACACAATTTAATAAATTGAGGGAAGAATTTAATAGTTTCAACATATTTCAATGGCAAAAAAATCTATACTGGTCATGGCTTTATTCACTAAAAGCACTACTTGAAGAATTTGAGAATGGTTATCCAACTTTTATGAACACAGATGCTTTGCATACAGGATAGTATCGTGTCTGAGTTGGCTCCAGGATGCCAATGCTGTAGTTAATTCCTTTAATTGCCAAGCATCTGTGTTCATAAAAGTTG
>JAXHVM010000265.1 GCA_034189185.1 Deferribacterota bacterium | reverse complement strand
AGAAATGTAACTGATGCTGTAAGTGCTTACAGCGGAAGTTTCCCATCAAAATCCATCTAAACATCTGACATACAATTGATAGAATGCTATTTCGTCAAAATACGTAGTCAAGAATATATTTTTTAAAAATTTATTTAAAAATCTTTTGTATAATTATATAAAGTATTATATTTGTGGTCAAGATGTATATTCAAAAGATTCATAAAAAGACCAAAAAAAAGACCTATACCTCTGTATACCTGGCAGAAAACTACCGTGAAAACGGTAAAGTCAAGCACAGGCTGATATCAAACTTATCTAAATGGCCTGATGAATTAATTGAGAATTTTAGAAAATTATTAAAAGGAGAAGAAATCACTACGGTAGAAGATTTGGAATTATCTACCGGGAAAAGTTTTGGTGCGATAAAAGTAATTTCTCAAATTGCTAAACGACTTGGAATAGAGCAAGCTTTGGGTAGTACCCAACAAGGTAAATTAGCCCTTTTCCAGATAGCAGGCCGCATTATAACACAAGGCTCACGTTATTACCTGGCAAACAGTTGGGCGAATTTACAGGCCATTGATGAAGTATTCAAGATTAAAAGCCTTACTCATAAAGATTTATATGAAAATTTGAATTGGCTAAGTGAAAATCAAAACAACATAGAACAAAAAATATTTAATTACAGAAATCAACATCAAAAGATTAACACAATTTATCTTTATGATGTAACTTCATCTTATTTAGAGGGGCAAAAAAATGAATTAGCAAAATACGGGTACAACAGGGACAAAAAAATAGGCAAAAAACAAATCGTAATCGGCTTGCTGACCGATGACAAAGGTTATCCAATTTCAGTTGAAGTTTTCGATGGGAACACTAACGACACAAAAACTGTATCTAATCAATTAGCAAAACTGAAGGAAAATTTTGGCGTCGAACGAGTTGTTTTTGTGGGCGATAAAGGGATGGTAAAATCCGGTCAGATAGAAGAGATTACATCCGATAAGTTTAAGTGGAACTATTTGACTACTATTACTAAAGAACAGATTAAAAATCTTATAAAACAAGACGTTATACAGTTAGATTTATTTGCAGAAGAAATTATTGAGGTAAAAACCGAAGACAATATACGCTATATTTTACGCAGAAATCCGGAGAGAGCTAAGGCATTAAATGAAAGCAGAAAATCTAAAATAGAAAAGATAAAAGAGTTAGTATCAGTACAAAACACCTATTTATCAGAACACCCAAAAGCTCAGGGAGAGGTTGCTTTAGAGAAAATAAAAACAAAAATAGCGAGATTAAAACTGAAAAATATCATAGAACCGATACTGTCAGAAAAAACGATACATATAAACATAAATGAGCAAGCACAAGACAAAGCAGCCGAATTAGATGGTTGTTACGTTGTTAAAACTGATGTTCCTTCAGATGAATTAGATACTCAAAAGGCACACGACCGCTATAAAGACCTGGCAAAAGTTGAGTTTGCATTCCGAACAATGAAAACGACTTTAGAAGATATTAGGCCGGTTTTTGTTCGTAAAGAGGAAAATACACGTGGACATGTTTTTGTGGTCATGTTGGCTTATATGATTGTTAAGTACATAACTGATGCTTTATCGGCAGAAAGTTTTACTCGAAAATATATTTTTGAAAGTTTAGATAAAATAAATTATTTACAATATACTCATGAAGGTAAACAAATAAATATTGTACCTGAAAAATTATTACCAGACCAGCAAAAAATCATAGAAGCTCTAAAAATAAAGCTTAAATAATGGGTAGGTAAGAATTTTTTCAGGCAAAAATCACTTATAAGATTGACTATAAAGGTCTTATGTGGTATTTTAACTCTTTTATTGAGAAAACTTCCGTTTTAAATAAAATCGGTTTTTAGACAGATTGCCGTTGTAAACAATTATGCAGGATACAGAAAAATTA
>JAXHVM010000264.1 GCA_034189185.1 Deferribacterota bacterium | reverse complement strand
GGCAAGGGGGGTATTTGAGGCTTTCTATGAGCGTGGTCTAAAGCCGTGGGATATTGCAGCGGGAAAGCTCATTGTTGAGGAAGCTGGTGGGTGTGTTACCAATGAAAAAGGAAAAGAACATAATCTTAATTCTAATTATATAATTGCAACTAACAAATATATACATAATAATTTAATAGGACTTATAAATGAGTATTGAAAATAAGATTGAAAAGCTCGCACTTTTAACTAGTGGTGGTGATGCCCCAGGTATGAACGCTTGCATTAGAAGTACTGTAAGGACAGCTATTTCAAAAGGTGTTAAGGTTTATGGAGTTTATAGAGGTTATGAGGGATTAATTAACGGGGAATTAGTTGAATTGGAAAGTAGAGATGTGGCAAATATTATACAAAAAGGTGGTACAATACTGAAAAGTGCAAGGTCAGAGTCTTTTAGAATGCCTGAAGGTAGAAAAAGGGCATTTAATCAACTTGAAAAGTTTGGTATTGATGGAATTATTGTTATAGGCGGTGATGGTTCACTTACTGGTGCATATAAATTATACACTGAATTTGAGTTTCCTGTTGTAGGTGTACCTGGTTCTATAGACAATGATATTTATGGTACAGATTTATCAATTGGGGTAGATAGCGCTTTGAATAGGATAATAAATGCCATTGATATAATTAACGATACAGCTTCTTCCCACGATAGAACCTTTGTGATTGAGGTTATGGGAAGAAACAATGGTTTTTTAGCTTTAATGTCAACAATAGCAGGTGGGGCTGAATACGCTTTTGTTCCTGAAAAAAAGTGTAACTATGACGATGTTATAAAGTTAGCTAAAGATAGATATAAATATGGTAAAAGCAGAAGTATTATTATTGTTGCAGAAGGTGCTGCCCAAGGGCAAGATGTTGCAAATGCATTGGTAGATGCAGGTTTTAGTGATACAAGGGTTACAGTGCTTGGCCATCTACAAAGAGGTGGTCCACCTACTTATTTTGATAGGATTTTAGGCACCTCTATGGGTATATATGCAGTTGAGGGTATTATAAATGGTAAAGCCGGTACAATGGTAGCTTTAAAAGGTTCAAAGCTATGTTATATCCCTTTAAAAGATATTATAAACAAAAAGAAGAGTATTAGTTTAGAGCTATTAGAAATAAATAAATTGATGAACATATGAGTATTTCAACAAAAAAAGGAGACCAAGGATATACAAGTATATATACAGGTGAAAGGGTCTCAAAGGATGATATTATATGTGAAATATGTGGCACAGGTGATGAGTTTATATGCCATTTAGGAGAGCTGAAATTAAAATCTGGTATATATTTATCAGTTATAGAAGATATACAGAAAAAAATTTTTAAAATTAATTCATATTTTGCCACGAAAGGGGAAAAGAAGAAAGATTTTATTATAACTGAAAAGGAGTATCTAACATTAAACGATCTATTAGATAGCTATGAGAATAAATGTGGGCCAATAAAGGGATTTATAATCCCATCAGAAAACCTTTTAGCTGCTAAAGCTGATATATGTAGAACAATTTGTAGAAGGTATGAAAGAAGGATTGTATCATATAATAATAATATCCAGAAGGTTCATAATAATATCTTAAAATATGTCAATAGACTCTCTGATGTACTGTATATTATGGCAAGATTACTAGGTAAAAAATAGGAGGAGCAATATTATGGGTTTAAAAGAACAAATATTAAATGATATGAAAACATATATGAAAAATAAAGATAGTGTGGCTTTGGGAGCTATAAGGATGTTAAATGCTGAAATAAAAAATGCAGAGATCGAAAAGAAAAGGGAGTTAAAAGATGAAGAGATAGTTAATATTATTTCCTCTGCAATAAAAAAGAGAAGAGAATCTATCACTTTTTATCAAAAAGGTGGGAGAAAAGATTTGTTAGATAAGGAAGAGCATGAAATTAAA
>JAXHVM010000263.1 GCA_034189185.1 Deferribacterota bacterium | reverse complement strand
ATTAACCTGTTAACACGGATCTTAATTGCATTAATACTAGGTGTATTTGCTGGGGTAATTCTAGGTGAAAATACTATACATATTAAAATATTTGGCGATATATTTTTAAGGCTTCTGAATATGATAGTCTTACCGATTATTGCATTTTCGCTGATAGTGGGAGCTGCAAGTGTATCTCCAAAAAAACTTGGTTCCATTGGAATTAAAGTTTTTCTGTTTTATATAATTATGACGTCATTATCTGTTATAATAGGCCTAGTTGTGAGCCTTGGTTTACATATAGGAGGATTAGAATATTTAAGTGGTGGGCCATCTTCTAGTAGCAGCAAAACAATAGAAGTAAATCAAGTGTCATTTATTGATACTCTATTACAAATCTTTCCCACCAATATTTTTAAATCCTTAGCTGAAGGACAGGTTCTGCCTGTAATCTTCTTTTCCCTGCTTGTTGGAATAGCCCTTTCAATTTTAAAAGAAAATTCTAACAAGAAAAATGGGGCTTTATTATTATTTAACATATTTGAGTCATTTGTTGAAATTATCTACAAAATAGTTGAATGGATTTTAGAATATGCCCCAATTGGAGTTTTTGCTTTAATTGCATATACTGTAGGATCGCAAGGTGTAGGTGTTTTAAAAAACCTAATTGTTATTATATCTGTAATGTACTTAGCTCTAATACTATTAGCTATCATAATCTACGCTCCTTTATTACACTATGTTAAATGTTCTCCTATTAAATTTTTCTCTAAGGCAAAAGAAGCTATAATAACTGCCTTTGTTACTAGAAGTAGCAGCGGAACATTGCCCATATCTATGGATGTAGCTGATAAAAAATTAGGCGTTTCAAAAAGCATATATTCATTCAGTCTTCCAATTGGTGCAACAATGAATATGGATGGCACAGTAATTTATCTAAGTGTATGCGCTGTGTTTATCTCAACAGCACTGAATATTGATCTATTAAATTCAAAGATATTTGTATTAATTATTGTCTCAACATTAGCTGCAATTGGTACAGCAGGCGTCCCTGGGGCAGGCCTAATAATGCTAGTTATGGTCTTAAATAGCTTAGGCCTATCCTTAAATGACCCAAAAGTTGCCTCATTATATACAATTATATTAGGAGCTGATGCATTGATGGATATGGGTAGAACTTGCATAAATGTTACAGGCGATCTTGTAGGAACAGTTTTTGTAGGTTCTATTGAGAATGAAATAGATAGAACTTTATGGTAAGCTAATGAAAACTATTGGTATAATTGGTGGAATGGGACCCTATGCCACCCTTGATTTTTTCAAAAAAATACTAGATGAATCAAAAGTAGAAAAAGATCAAGATCATCTACATTTAATAATTGATAACTATCCACAAGTGCCTGACAGAACTAAATATATCTTAAGTAACGGCCAAAACCCCTACCCTTATATATTAGAATCAGCAAATAGATTAACTAATAACGAGTGCGATCTCTTGTGCATGCCTTGCAATACTGCCCACTATTTTATAAAGAAACTTTTAAAGGATTTAACCAAAAGTATAGAATTTATCGATATGATAGAATCAGTAAAAGAATATATATATAAAAATTATAAAAATATTGATAAAATTTTAGTTCTTGGCACTGATGGGCTTGTAAAGTCTCACATTTATAATGAATATTTTGGTAAATTTCCTTTAGAATATCCCAATTTTGAAGAACAAAAGCAGATTATGGAAATTATTTTAACAGTAAAAAAAGGGGATATTAAAAAAGCAGCCAATTCTTTTATAGGATTAATAAATAAGCTAAGCAATTATAAAAATACTATATTGATAGCTGCTTGTACAGAATTATCAATTTTACTTCCCTTTATAGATAATAAGGATAATATCATAGATTCAAATCTTATTCTAGCAAAGAAGGTTGTAAAATTAGCATATGAAAGATCTTAAATTAATA
>JAXHVM010000262.1 GCA_034189185.1 Deferribacterota bacterium | reverse complement strand
GCTCTATGTAAATTACATTGTTGTTACAAAAATTTTGTTTTCTTGCAAAAATTATAAACAAAGTTATTGATATTTTTATTTTAAATGAATAAACCATGTAAGCATTCACAGAGTTAATAAATTATAGATATATATAAGTGTTTAGGTTTAAAAAATTTCAAATATCGAATATCGTAACTAATCAGTATGCAAATTAGCAATCATATTTAAAGAAGGCAATATTTTTTGTCCATTTTTAATACAGGTGTCAGTAATTGACCTGAGGACAGAGAATGCATAAGCGCCATCGGGAGATTTAAACTGGCCTGATATCTTTTGTTTTACTTTTATATTTCTAATTGCCCTTTCAGAGGCATTATTGTCAGGTGGAACTTTTGGATGATATAAAAATGTAAACAGGTAATTTCGATATTTTATCAATCTTTTCTTGAAGGCGATTAATTCTTTATAATTATCGGGAATGTTATAATTCAGAAGTACATCCATTCGCTTTTCAATGTAAGTTCTTTCGGAATTATCTAAAACATAATCGTTATCTTTCATGTTTTTCTTTAAATCTAATGCTGCCTTGAACAAATTTTTGCATACATTGCTCCATTTATGGTTGTACCTTTCGGTCAGATAATTCAAATCTCGTAATAAGTGTACCATGCATATTTGATGTGACAATGCATTTGTATTAAAATGGCTTTTCCAGCAATCGTGAACTAACACAGCATTTTTAAACCCATTTTTGAAAGTATTGTCTATACTGCTCTGAGCTCTGTTATCCGTAATTGTAATAAAAGTTGCTTCATCATTCTGCCATGTCCAAGCCCAGTGCTTATTACCGGCTACTTTAACCCCTGTTTCATCACTACCTATGACGTAATTGATATTTTTTGATGAGATTTTTTGCTTTATCATTTCGTAAGCAGGTTGGGCTTTTTTGACAATCCTGTCAAGCAAATAATGAATCCCGCCTTCGCTTATGGGAAGATGAAAAACATCATTAAAAAATTCCTGCATCCTTTTAAATGGTAAATATTGTCTGGCATGTAGATAAGCTATGAGGCTTTCAATATTATTGCCGTAACTCACAGGTGCTTTTACTCCATCAGGATATTCACATATTGTTTCATGACCGCAACTACAGCGTTTTTTGAACACCTGATGTTCGGTGACTTTTATTTTTATTTCAGGGATATCAAACACTTGACGTTTTCCTGCATATTCGGGTGTTACATCATCGAGATTTTTTCCACAAACATTACAATATCCTGGAATATGTTTCTCTGTTTGATCAGGGGTTTTTACCATCTTTAACGTATTGCCTTTTCTTCCTTTTTGTCCGCCTGGTTTTCGTCCTGTTTTTTCGCGCAAGCTTTTTCGTTTTGGCCGGTTTTCGTCTTTTGAAGGAGGAATTGAACTGTTATTGCTGTTTTTAGGGGTTACGTATTTAGCAAGTAGTTTTTTGAGTTCAGTATTCTCTTTTCTGAGTATTGCAACCTCTTTTTTGAGATTACCATTCTGCTTAATTAATTCTTGTATGAGTGAATTTTGATCCAAAATTTTTGCTTTTGTCAAAAGTAGTTGGCAAAGATGGTTAAAACCAAATTTTTTAAGCAATAGTTATCAATACTCAATATCGCATTTTGTTGATATCACTTGATTTTTTAAAAAATAAGTGCTTCAGAATTGAATATTCAAAAATGGTTTTATAAAACCTGAAAATAATCAACTCTCATGAGGTTTAAAACTTTGAAATTCCACAAGTTATCAACAAAACAAAACAAAAATTGTTAATATCAGTTGATTTTTTTTAATTTTAGCACTGATTAGTTACAACAAAGTTATTGATATTTTTATTTTGAATGAATAAACCATGTAATCATCCACAGAGTTAATAAATTATAGATACATATAGTGGCTATAAGAAAACGTCAATAACTGCGTTACGCTCGCATTGGCAACC
>JAXHVM010000261.1 GCA_034189185.1 Deferribacterota bacterium | reverse complement strand
TTATAAAGGAACTTTTACCACCACCATTAGCACCAATTATACCAGTAATCTCTCCACTTACTGCTTCAAAAGAAGCATTATTAATTGCTGTAAATTTTCCATATTTAACCACTAAATTCTTAATATTAAGTATAGACATTATTTATAGATCACCAAGCGGTCTAGAGCTTTTTAACAACCCCTTACCATCTAAGGATATAACACCAATTGCAGGCAAACCTAGCTTGATTAGAGGGTTATATTCAACCGGTTTTAAATGCACTGCAAACATAAGCTGTATCCTATCTTCTTTAATTTGGACTTCCTTAGGTGTAAATTCTGCCCTTTCTTCAATTCTAACGACCTTTGCTGGTATAGGTTTATCAGGATATGCATCCAGAAAAATCTGGCCCACATCACCTATCTCAATCTTTCCATTTGCAATTGTATCAACAAATAACTTTAAATAGAGCTCTTTTGGGTCTATTAGCAGCAAAATATTGCCGCCTTCACCAATAACCATTCCAGGTTGTGCAATTCTATCAATAACTAAACAATCTCCTGGAGATCTTATGGTCATCTCATCAATCATTGCTAACACTTCTTCTCTTTGGGCTCTAAGCTGCTTTATTTGATAATTAAGGCTATCTAATCTCTTTTTTGCTGTATCCTTTGCCAACATCGCATTTTCATAATTAGATTCAGAAATTAATTCTGATTCAAATAAAGATTTAGCCCTCTTAAAATCTCTAACGGATTGTTCATAATCTAGCTTTGCTGCATCCCTGTTTGCTATAGTTGATTCAATTGCTTTATTCGTTTGTTCTAATCGAGCCATAAATTCATCAGATTTTAATTTTGCTACAATTTCACCTTTTTTAATTCTATCTCCATCATTAACAGTAATAAATTCTACCCTACCAGCATATTTGGCATTTAGAAATATAAGATCTCCATCTATTCTACCAGTGCCAACAACTAAATTTTTAGGAATTTCTGGTGGTCTTATAGTATAATATATAAAGTATCCGGAAATTCCCATTAATATTAATATAGTAGTTATTAGTATAACATTTTTCATTTGAACATAGACTATAGCAATAATAATGAAAATGTTCAATAAAATATTTACTAAGAATAAATTTTATTATATCTTTTCTAAAAACTAGGAGCTTATATGTATAATATAATATCAATAGTAGGTACGTCAGATTCCGGCAAAACAACACTTATAGAGAAACTTACTACCTATCTCACTGAAAAAGGATATAAAATAGCAACTATCAAACATGATGCCCATTCCTTTGAGATAGATAAAGAAGGAAAAGATAGTTATAGGCATAAACAAGCAGGGGCTAAGACTGTTATTATATCAAGTTCAGAAAAAATTGCTATGATTAACAGCGTAAATAAAGAACCGACATTAGACGAGCTTATGCTTCTATTACCAGAGGATATTGATTTAGTAATAACTGAAGGATATAAACGTTCAAATAAACCAAAAATTGAGGTTTTTAGAACTTCCCACTCTAGGGAATTTCTTTGCAAAGATGATAATACATTAGTTGCTGTAGCTACTGATGACTTAAATGCCCCAGAACTAGAAAATGTAAATAATAAATTTTTCTTAGATAATATTGAAGACACAGCTACATTTATTGAAAATAATTATATAAAAAAAGAAAACAACGATAATATACTGCTTTTTGTAAATGGCAGGCAAATTCACTTAAATGAATTTGTAAAAAATACGCTTATGTTAACTATAAATGCATTAGTTAAACCCTTAAAAGGGGCATCTAACGCTAAAAACATATGGTTAAAAATTAAGAATAAATAAATAGCTACATAATAAGCCTAATATTGGCATATCTATAATAGGTATTATCAAGAAGGTTTTTAAATTTAGCTATATTTTCCCTAAATAAAGGTATTTTAGATGTAGGCATTTTCTTAGTAGGAGCCTTGAATTTTAAAGGGTTTAAAA
>JAXHVM010000260.1 GCA_034189185.1 Deferribacterota bacterium | reverse complement strand
ATCTTCATAATATTATTTTGGCTTGCCAAATACTATTCTACCGCTATCTGATTGCAACAAACTAGTAACCTCAATATTAATAGTTTTACCAATATATTTTCTACCATTCTCAATAACAACAATTGACCCATCATCTAAATAACCAACACCCTGATCCCTTTCTTTTCCTTCTCTAACAACACTTATATTAATTACCTCACCCGGTAATAATGTCTGTTTTACAGCTTTTGCTAGAGCATTGATATTTAAAACTATAATATTTTGAATTTCTGCTACTTTTAATAGGTTATAATCTGTGGTTATTATTGCAGCATTTAACCTTTTTGCAAGCTCAACCAGTTTCTCATCTACAGCTTTTACATTTTTAAAATCAATATCCGTTATCTCAACAGGTAAGTGCTCTTGGCTTTGCAATTCTTTAACTATATCCAAACCCCTTCTCCCTTTTTGTCTCTTTAAATGATCATGGGAATCTGATATATTTTGCAACTCCTTTAATATAAAATTGGGGATAACAAGCTTTCCTTCTAAAAAACCAGTATTGACAATATCAATTACTCTACCATCAATTATTGTTGAACTATCTAGCAATTTCAAAGGTGTAAAATACCCATCTTTTTTTGACTTACTTGTAAAAAAGTCCTTTAACCAGTCACTATTTTTATAACCAAAAATTAACCCAATATATACAAATATAACGTTTATAAACAATATAACAAATATATCCTTAAATATAGGCCTAAATGAAACACTTAACAGATTAGCAATTAAAAGAAAAAAGAAGGCGAACACTAAAGCAGATACAATTTTTTCTTTTTTTAGATAACGGATTATAACTTCAAAAAGATATCCTAAAATAAAAGCTGCAATAGCAAAAATTAGAGCTACTTGAGTATTAATATCATGAACCTTGCTTAGAAACAGGTATAAAAAAAGCACTAAAACAAAATAAATTATTCTAAAAAACCACATAATGCACCTCTATATAATAATAAATTAAAATAGAAAAAAAATAAATTATCACAATAACATAGAAATTCTAATTAAAAGAACCCTTATAAACTCAATTATGAATATTAATAGTATAGGTGAAATATCTATAAAACCAAGGGGTGGAATAATTTTTCTAAAGGGTGCCATAATAGGTTCTGTTAAAGAATATATAATTTGAACAATAGTATTGTAGGGATCTGGAGCTACCCATGACAACAATACCCTTATAATAATTAACCAAGTATATAGACGAAGTAAAAAAGTCAAAGAACTAAATATATAATTTATGGATAATAAAAACGCATTATTTAAATCTAAGTTAGAGATAATATATATTAATAATCCCTCCACTGCTATGTAACATGCTGTTAACAATATTATCGATATAATTATTATTTTATTGCCACGTATTGGGACAATCTTTCTCGATATTTTCACAACAGGCAAACCAATCCTATGGAAAAACGTAGAAATAAATGAAACATATTCTGTGCCTACAAGGCAACCCACAATAAGACTCAATATATAGAAGAAATAAATAAATAAAACACTATCAATATAAGCTTTTATAATAGTATAAAGTGGACTACCACCTAAAAACAGCCAATAAATAATGCCAAGAAAAAATATAACAATACAAATAATCAAAGGGATAAACTTATCAGCCTTTTCTTTTGGATAGTTTTGTAATAGATTAGTAAATATTGGATTTGTTATATTCGCAACGAACTTGCCAATTGGATTAAATATTAATTCTTGATTAGTCATAACCATCCTAATTAAAAGAATTGCAATATAGAAAAAAAATATGGATTTAACAAAAAATAACATTTACAATATCCCCCTTTTATTATATTTACTACTAAAAAGTAATTATAGCGTCAAGCATATATATAAATCATACCCTACTTATATTATAATAGTAGCACTTAACAATAATAACATTTCACAGCTTTCACAGATAAAACCAAGCATATCAC
>JAXHVM010000259.1 GCA_034189185.1 Deferribacterota bacterium | reverse complement strand
TCTAGCTTTATTAGAAGAGAGTATAGAAGAGAAAATAAAGATGGAAAAGGAGATTGCAAAAGCTGATAGATTGAGGGTTTTAGGGCAACTAACGGCAGGCATAGCCCATGAAATAAGAAATCCACTGGCAGCTATAAGAAGTGGTATTAAACTTGTAAAAAATAAAAAATATAACGAAAGAATTGTTGATTTGGTAACATCAGAGGTTGATAGATTAAACAGTTTTGTAGAGAGATTCCTTCAATATGCAAGTGTTGGAAAAAGTGAAGATAAAGAGATAAAAGCGAAAAAACTTTGTGAAGAAGTAATAGAACTTGTTGAATTAACATGTAAACACAAGAAAAATATAATCTTTCAAAGTACATTAGAGATAGATGAAAATGTGTTAATTAGAGGGGATAAAAATTATCTCAAACAAGCACTATTTAACATTGTTCTAAATAGTATTGAGGCCTGTGAAACAATAAATAGAGATGGTAAGGTATCAGTGTATGCTTATTTTGATGAAAGAGCAGTGTTTTTTGAGGTATCAGATAATGGGCCTGGTATCGATGAGGCTGTAAAAGAAAAAATCTTCGAACCCTTTTTTACTACAAAAGAAAAAGGTACAGGCTTGGGACTATCTATTACAAATAAAATAATCAAAGAACATGATGGTGAAATCTATGTTGAAAATAATAATGGCTTGAGATTTACCTTAAAACTTTTAAGGTATAAGTGATTGGTATATGGTTATGAGCTTATTATATAAATTAATGTTTGAAATATTTATAATTAGTGATTATGAAAGTTTTGCTTATTGAAGATAATGTATCTCTTGCCTCAATTATCCAGATTATGCTGGAAGATGAGGGTATTAATGTTGATTATAGTGATGATGGGCTTAAAGGCCTAAAACTTTTTAAAGAGAATTTAGATTATGATGCCGTTGTTATAGATATTAAGCTTCCAGGATTAAATGGTTATGAAATTTTTAAAAACATCAAAAAAATTAATGATACTATTCCAATAATTATTATTACTGCTTTTGGGAATATCCCCGATGCTGTAAAGGCGATAAAATCAGGTGCCTTTGATTATATAACAAAACCCTTTGACAATGATGAGTTTTTGATAGTTATTAAGAAAGCTATAGAATATAAAAGATTAAAGGGCGAGAACGTTAACTTAAAAAATTATGTTAAATCATTTATAAAACCTGAAATTATTGGCCAAAGCAATAAAATTGAAGAAGTGAAAAATCTTATTAAAAAGATTGCTCCAACTGATGCCACTGTTCTTATACTAGGAGAAAGTGGTGTAGGTAAAGAACTTTTTGCAAGAGAGATTCACTGCTTAAGCAAAAGGGCAGATAACCCTTTTGTGTCAATAAACTGCTCTGCAATACCAGAAAACCTTTTTGAAAGTGAGCTTTTTGGTTATAGAAAGGGCGCGTTTACAGGGGCAGATAAAGACAAAAAGGGAAAAATAGCAGAGGCATCAAAGGGAACTGTTTTTCTTGATGAAATTGCAGAGCTTCCTTATCACATTCAGGCGAAACTCTTGCGTTTTTTACAGGAGGGTGAAATCGAACCTATAGGTAATACAAGGCCGGTGAAGGTAGATGTAAGGGTAGTAGCTGCAACAAATAAAAACCTGCAGGAAATGGTAAAAGATAGAACTTTTAGGGAAGATTTGTTTTATAGATTAAATGTTTTTCCAATAAAGGTTCCCTCATTGAGAGAGAGAAGGGAAGATGTGCCATTACTCGTGAATCATATTATTGCAAAATTTGGGTTTAAAAATATTAAAATGAATAATAATGCAATAGAGAAACTTAAAAGCTATGATTGGCCTGGAAATATTAGGGAGTTAGAAAATATTGTTTATAGACTTTGTTTGTTATCAAAGGATAAAAAAATTAATGAGCACGATTTACCTGTAGATTTGAATTCTAATCCCAGCAATAAAATAAACCTATCTCTTCCAAATGACCATCTA
>JAXHVM010000258.1 GCA_034189185.1 Deferribacterota bacterium | reverse complement strand
ATAGGTCTCTTCCAAGATAGTACTTGATACCCCAACAATTGTAGGGACACGTTTATTAATATATTTAAGTCCCCTCTCTATAAATGAAGATTTTTCATTAGTATCCATATAAGGAAACTCGCCTGTACTACCTAAGAGTAAGATACCATTTATTTTTGCATCAATTAACCTATCAATAAGTTTTTCATTTGCACTAAAATCAATTTCTTTATTACTATCAAAAAGTGTAATAACGGGTGTAATAACGCCCTCTAACATCTCTTACCCCTATATTTTTTAGATAACTTTGCAACAACTTAGTTTATAATATTCTACCTTTAATAGATTATTTTCTCAACAAAAGATTCGTAAATATTCTTTTAAAAAGTCAAAATATATCTATATTTAGTATTAAGTTAATACGATAAAAATAAATAATGTTTTCTAATTACCGATTATTTAGTCCAAAATCATTAATTATACTAATATTAGTTGCTATAGCCTTCTATTATTTATTTAATTATAGATATAATAACCCTTTAAAAATTGGTACTAACGCACCAAATATTATTTTTGAAACGCTCTCGGGGAAAAAATTTACTTTAAATGAGATTAACCTACCAAAGGCATTAGTTTTTTTTAGTGATAACACTATGTTTACAAAACATTACCTAAAATTTATAAGAGAATTAAGATTAATTGACACTAATTACCTATACCCTATTATTATATACGATATAAAACAAGACCCAAAAATAATTAGAAATAAATTAAATACTAAAGATCATCTAAGCCCACTAAAAGATATAACTTATATAGTAGATATAGACAAAGTATCACATGATTATAAAGTTAGAAGTTTTCCACATTTTTACTTGTTAAATACAGACAACATTGTTATATATCAATCAAAGGTTCCATCAATTGATAAAATAAAAACATATATAAGGAGTTTTTAATGGAAGATTTTTTTAATTTAGATAATTTAAAAGAAAAATATGATTTAGTAATAATAGGTGCAGGTCCTGCTGGTTTAACAGCAGCAATTTATGCTGGAAGAGATCTTTTAAACACTTTAGTTTTAGAAAAGAATTTCCCAGGCGGACAAGTCTCATCAACTGAATTTATTGAGAACTACCCTGGCTTTCCAAAAGGTATCACAGGAAGTGAGCTAGGCAATCTCTTCTGTGAACAAGCAGTTAGATTTGGAGTACAGATAAAATATGGTCAGTGCAAGAAATTAGAGGTTAAAAATAACTATAAATATATTTATATAGAAAATGACAGATTAATAAAAGCTAAAGCAGTTATAATAGCAGGGGGTTCACAGCCAAAACACTTAGGTGTTCCAGGGGAAGAAAAATTTTATGGCAGAGGTGTTTCCTTTTGCGCAACCTGTGATGGTGCCTTTTACAAAAATAAGACTGTAGCAGTAGTTGGCGGTGGTGATGCTGCTATTCAAGAAGGAACCTATCTTACAAGGTTTGCTGAAAGAGTGTATATTATCCACAGAAGGGATGCTCTAAGAGCCTCAAAGGGATTACAAGAGAAAGCATTCAAAAATAACAAAATAACATTCATATGGAATAGCGTAGTAAAAGAAATAGCAGGTGAAAATAAGGTAGAACAACTAACCCTTTATGATAAAGTTAAAGACAAACAATCAAATTTAGATGTAGATGGAGTATTTATATATATTGGAAGATTTGCTGAGACAGAAGCTTATAAGGATTTGCTTGAATTAGATGATGAGGGCTTTATTAATGCCGATGAATCAACAAAAACCAATATTGAGGGTATATATGCTGCTGGTGATATAAGGGTGAGGAAAAGCAATATTAACCAAATAGTAACTGCTACTGCTGATGGTGCTGTTTCAGCTAAATTAGCGGAGAATTATATTGATGATTTCTCAGAGATTACAGTTAAAAAATAAAATAATATTTATACTTATATTTATATTTATATTTATCCCTTTAATACAGCTATTTGCAGCTACAGA
>JAXHVM010000257.1 GCA_034189185.1 Deferribacterota bacterium | reverse complement strand
ATTTTAACATGGGTAAAACGGACTATTTAGGAATCCCTTTGCTATTTATTTTTTTAGGTATAATATATTCATTTAAAAATGTGGATCTAGGTATTACATTAGGAGTCACGTTTCTCCTAACTGGATTAGCCATTATACTTTATTTGAATCCTTCTCCTAGTAGTTTAAGAATCAGGGAAAGAGATTATATTAGTTTTTTCTCTTTTATAGTTTGTGGGTTTTATGCAATGCTAGGGATTTTATTTATTTTTAATTATTTACCTAAAAAAATAAAAAAGGTATTTCTTATATGTACTGGAGTACTAGCCTTACTTTTTGTTTTGCAAAATTTTAAAGTTCAGAATAAAAGTAACGAAGATTTTAATGAGGCATTTTCTACATGGATTTTAGAAGGTATTCCTGAAAATAGTGTTGTCCTAGCAAATGGGGATAACTTAACATTTCCTTATTGGTATCAGCTTGCAAATAGTGATAAATCCATTTTATGGATTAACATAGAGTTATTGCATTTAGATAGCTATCGGACTCACCTCTATAATTATATTAGTTCACAAACAAGTTTCACTGGTTTATCACCTAATGATACTGTGTTATCAAGTAGCGCTAAAACAACTATTATTAATGAAGTAATACCCAAAGTGGATCAAGAGTCCGAATCTTTGAGAGCAGCTATTCTATCCTTCCTTAATAATAAGAATAAGCTTTTTATTCAGTCTAATTGGGCAATTGAAAATAAGATTCTAGTAGAGCAAGGATTATCATCACCATACTTACTCGTTGATGATGATCTAACTAATTTAGAAAATAGAGCTTTAAATATGATTTCTTTCAAAGCTGCTGATGTCGATGGGATGAACTCCCAAGAGATGAATATTCTAATTGATTTCTATATCAAAAAAGCAAATAATTTAATTACTCAATTGATTAAAAATGAACAAATTGATTTAGCTACTCAACTCTCTAAAAATGTAGCTCTTTTTTATGAAAAATTTGACTTGCCTAGAGATGGCAATGCATTTAATATCGCAGCACGACTATATGAATTGAAAGAAAACAAAAGAGCCATTGAATTAATGGAAAATAGTATTGAGCAAAATATTATGCTGGTAGAATGGATGATTGAAAATAAAAGCCCAATGAATAGACAACTCACTCTTGAAGCGGCAGAATCAAAAGTGAATTTACTAGATCAAATGTTAGTAAATTACAACAAGATTAACCCAACTTATATTCAAAATAATCTTAGTAAAATTCAAAAAGTTAATACAAATTACCTCGAGTGGAAGAACTCTGTTTCAAATGATATTTAGTACTGAAGTTGCATCTCATCAGCATAAAACTGATCAACCTATACTTAATAGATGCCTTGCAGCGTATGTAGCTTTACAAGATTATCAATTAGGTCGTACTCTAGAAGTAGGAGTAGGCTCAGGTGATGGAATCAAATTTTATATAAATCAAACAACAAGTCTGACGGTAGTAGATAAAAATCTAAAACTTTTCAATAAAAATAATTCCTTCAAAAATTTAAATGAGATAACGCAGGTAAAGGCTTTCTTACCAGAGCAAAGTCTAAACACTTTAAAAAAGTATGACTCCATCATATGTTTCCAATTTATAGAGCATATAGAAAAAGACTTTAAACTGATAAACCTCTTGCATAATTTGTTAGAAGACGATGGAACATTATTTATAACTACTCCTAATAAAGCAGAGTCTTCAGGGGTAAATCCATGGCATTATAGAGAGTATCATCAGAATGACCTTGAGCAACTATTAAGCGGTGTTTTTAACAGGTTACAATTTAAAGGGGTTTTTGCTAATCAAACATCTTATAAATACCACTTGGAAAGCTTAAAATTGGGCGGTAAAATTAGACAGACGTTCTTATTTAACCAATTTTTGAAACTCCCTAGATCAATGCAACATTTTAGTTACGAGTTAGCAAATAGATATAATCGTATTCTCTTAGCAAAAAAGGAAAAATAC
>JAXHVM010000256.1 GCA_034189185.1 Deferribacterota bacterium | reverse complement strand
TTTATCTTAGCCGTGGAAACTCTAGGAAATTTAATCAGACAAAATAAAAACATTAAAGGAATAAATATCAATGACACGGAAATAAAAATTTTGCAATATGCAGACGATACTTCAGGAATACTACAAGACATTAAATCAGCAAAAGAATTTTTGAAAACAATAGACGAATTTGGCAAACACTCAGGTCTAAAACTTAATATAGAAAAAACTGAAGGAATGTGGCTAGGCAAAAACAAAAACAACCAGTCCAAACCCCTCGGGATCTCATGGTCAAATCAACCCTTAAAAATTTTAGGAATTTACATGTCTTACAATAAAGAAGAGAACAATAGACTAAACTTTGAAGAGAAAATAACAAAGTGTAAACAGATTTTAAACTTGTGGCAAACACGTAACTTAACCCTTTTAGGAAAGACTCAAATAGTTAAAACCTTCATAATATCCCAATTTTCATATCCAACACGCGTAAATACTATCCCCGATAAATATTTAGACGAAATTAACCAAATGATCTTTAAATTTATTTGGGGTAGCAAGAAAGCAAAAATTAAGAGAAATATAATGCATAATACTATTGAAAATGGAGGTCTAAAAGTTCCAGATGTCAAGTCTATAGTTCAAGCCTCACGGTGCATATGGATTAAAAAATACACAACACCAGGTGAAAATGCATGGAAAACTTTATTCACAAATGCTCTGATAAAATCTGATCTAAATCATAAAATTATATTTCATTGTAACTTCGACATAGAACAGTGGCCAAATAGACAACTCCTGTCACCTATTAACAGAGAAATCTTGACTGAATGGTTCCGGTTCAACAATACATCAGAAATAAGCAAAACACAAATAATTTGGTACAACAAAAGTATATTAATTCAAAGAAAAGCAGTATTTTACCCAACTTTTTTACAAGTAGGCATAATATGCACTGACGATTTATACCATGAAAACAAGGAGTTAAGAAACTTTGCGTTTTGGAAGGCTAAAGGTATACCAAATAAAGATTTTCTCAAGTGGGCGGGGTTGGTATCTGCAGTTACTAAACACCTAAAAAAGAATCAAAGGGAAGAAGAATTCTTTCGGTCAGTTAACTTAGAATCTGAAGAACTAACTTTCCTAAATCGCTCTTTGACCGTTGTGACACCAAAATTTATTTATGAGAATTTGATACAACAAAAATGTGGAGATATCACTAATACACCTCGCATTGCTAGATATACTAATATAGAAACTAACTGGAGTACGTACTATAAGATTGCACTAACCATACCCATAGACACTAAAACACGCGAATTTCAATATAAATTTCTTCATGATGCATTAATAAATAATTTTTGGTTGAAAAAGTGGGAAATATTAGAATCGGATCTCTGTACATTTTGTCAAAATGCAAAAGAAGATATAATTCATTTATTTTGGGAATGTGAACATGTGAAGCGATTTTGGAATAATTTTAAAGAAAAGTACAATACAGTACTCACAGAACCGCTCAACTTATTTTTAATTGTTTGTAGTAATAGTGACCCCTTATTGTGCACTCTTATTTTATTAGCCAAAAGATATATATATGAATGCCGCTTTACCAGCTCAAATCCAGATATACAAACCTTCAAGTGGAAAGTTGCTTATCTTAGAAATACAGAGTTTGAAATTGCAAGAAGGCATTGTACAGTCCAAAAATATTTAAAAAAATGGGAACCTTTAATTGTTTAGGTAATATTGTTTGTAGTTTGAGGCCGAAAGAGAAAAGAAATGTGTATGTTATCCCTTACCTAATTTGAAACTGAACAGAATGGATTGTCTTTGCCTGTGTGTGAATGGAAATTAATGCTCTAATAAAAAAAATAAAAAAAAAAAAATAAATAAAAAAAAAAAAATATAGACTTGATGTTTAAGGAGCGAAGTAGCCTCCTGCTCAAACGGTAAAACTTCACAGTAATGATTGACTGATAAGTATTGCGCTAAATAAAGGCTTGGCCAAATGACAGGCCATTGGA
>JAXHVM010000255.1 GCA_034189185.1 Deferribacterota bacterium | reverse complement strand
TACCTGTCACTAAAAAATTATAACTTCAATTTTTAGCAACTTTAAATTTATCCTAATATACTATTTGTCAAATATATATTAATGTTTTAGTCTTGTCAATAAAAATAATAAAATTTATATTTAAAATTCTATTTTTGCTGCTATAACATTATATATTAGCTTATTTCTATGTAAAAGTGTTATTTTATTATTATCTCAAAGCACTAAACACATTCATTCCACTCTATGTTAATAACATTCATTAATAAAATACCTCGAATTTTCACTCAACCTCACAAGTTAATATATCCACCAATTCGTGGGCTAAATAATCATAATATCTTAAGTAGTACGAATAAAAAAACTTGACAAGTATTAACTCACATTTATATTGTTAAATAGAAAAAATAAAAAAGGAGGTGAGATATGGCAATTATGAGAAGAAGAAGAGATGCTGAAAGAGGGTTGACACCATTTAGTGGCCTATTTGATATTCAAGATGAAATGAACAGATTATTTGATGATTTCTTCGGAACAAGTGAGTTGCCTTCTGGCATTGATTTTGTTCCAAGCTTAGATATTAGTGAAACAAAAAATGATATTAAAGTAAGGGCTGACCTACCAGGATTAACTGAAAAGGATATTGAGGTTAATATCTCTGGTGACATACTAACAATTAAAGGCTCAAAAGAGGAGGAAAAAGAAGAGAAAGATGAAAATTACTACAGAAAGGAAAGGGCTTATGGTAATTTTGTAAGACAAATACAAATACCAAAGAAAATTAAAGCAGATCAAGTAAAGGCAAAATTTAAAAATGGTGTACTAACTATCACAATGCCTAAAGCCGAAGAAGCAGTTGAGAAAGGCGTAAAAATAGAGGTTGAATAAAAAACAGGTGGGCTATCTCCCACCTGTTTTATTTTTAAATGTTTACCTCTACAGTATTTTCCCACAAACCATGGATATTGCAATAGCTCACAGCTACAAGTGTTCCAGGTTTATCTAATTTTATATTAAACAATGCAACAGGTTCAGTATATGCATATCCTTTGTTAGGACCCTCGGTTGACTCTCCGTGTGATAAAAATTCAGCCTTTCCTAAATGTGTTACATTTTTACCATCTTTTGAGTTAAAAAATAGCTCAATCCATGCAATAAAATGCTCAGTTAAATTTGGATGTTTAATCTCCTTGCCAACTGATACTTTTACTTGGAATTCCTCTCCAGCTTTTATTGAATCTGGTAATTCAATTACAGGTACATGTTTTTCTTTTTTGTAATCTTCTGACTTAATAAAATTCCCAATAGTTGACATTAAATCACCTCCTTATCAAAATTTCTTATATTTAAAATAATTAAAAGTATTTAAAAGTAAAGGTTAAATATTATTTAAGAGTAAAATATTTTGCGCTTTCATTGTGCACTATAAACGCACTTGTTGTATATTCAGGTATCATTTGAAAATCCTCAGTTATACTTACCCCTATCTTTTCTAGGGGTAAGATTTTTCCAATTAACTGATTACCTCTTAAATCAGGGCAGGACGGATATCCAAAGCTATATCTTTTCCCTCTGTACTTCATATTAAATAAATAATCTGCATAATTATATTTTGTCTCTTTATTTTCTATATTTAATTCTACTCTTATAATCTTATGCACCATCTCAGCTAAAGCCTCAGCTAACTCAGCAAACAGGCCATGCATCATATAATATTCTTTATACTTATCTTTACTAAATATACTTTTCATATACTCTACAGGCTTTTCACCTAAAGTAACTACCTGGAATGCAATTATATCACAGGATTTGTCTTCCTCGCTTAAAAAATAATCTGCTATTGATAGATAGGGTTCTTTTTGTTGCCTAGGAAACTCCATCACAATTTTTACATCTTCTTTGTTGCCGTATACCTTTACAAAATTACCAAAGGATTTACATTTAAAATAACCATAGGCTACCTTAGGCTCTATCAATTCTTTTTTAATGATTAGTCGCTTATACTGTTCAAACTCTTTTTTGG
>JAXHVM010000254.1 GCA_034189185.1 Deferribacterota bacterium | reverse complement strand
AGATAATCCATGCTCAGCAAGTAAACCACCAGGTCTGCTTCCATCAGAAATTAAAGGTGCTCTTTTTACTTTTTTTGTGCTAGGCAAGAATAGATCAATATAGTTATCTACTAATGTTGTTATTTTAACATTGGTTACCTTATTAAGTTGTATTATATTTTCCATAGCTACCTCCTTATTATATATTATATAATATTATAATTTATATTTTAATTAAATATTTTTATTATATGCTGGCATAGCAAAAACAACGGTATAATCTCTTTTATCCTTTTCCGTTGATTCTTTGGGCATAAATATTTGTTTCGTTTACATGGTCTTACATTGTTTTATGTCGAACATTTATTTATCTTTAGCTACTCATAATATTCTGGCGCCAGTTTAAGTGTTTTAAAAAACTCTGGGTCATGTCCAAACCATATATCAGCATTTTCTTCTTTTGCAATATTGCCTATTGTCTCAGCAGAATATGCTGCATCTGCAAAGTTAAGAGCAAAACCAGAAGGAATGTTTTTTTCAAAATTCTCTCTTAGGTATATTGCATCCCCTGTTAAGATAACTGGTTTGTGTTTTTCTAGTCTAATTAGTATACTCTGATGCCCAGGTGTATGTCCGGGTGTTGGGAAGATAACAATTTTACCATCAAACATGACTCTTACCCCTACAATTGGAGTATATTGTATATTTCTATCTTTTATATCATTTTCTATATAGGCACCTTTCATTAAGGCATCAGGGAAATATGCATATCTTAATTCATTTAATTGGACAATAACCTTAGCATTTGGAAATAATTTAGTACTACCTGCATGGTCTAAATGCAAATGTGTTTGAATAACATATGAGATTTCTTCAGGTTTTATACCTAGTTTAAATAAAGCGTTTACAGGTTTATCTTCTTCTTTCATAACAGGATATTAGATATCGATTATATCTCCCCATGTTGCCTTGGGATCTTCTACGCAACCTGGTGACATTCCAGTGTCAATCAAGAGTTTTGTTCCATCAACATCAAGCAAATAATAATAGACGGGAACATTAAAGGGTTCGCCAATACCGATATTGTAGAGAAACTTATCTTTTGTGCTCTTTAGATACCCACTATATAATACATAAAGTTTTACAGCCATTTTTTCCTCCTTATTAAATAATTGTATGTCCACCGTCTATATATATCTCTGTTCCTGTTAGAAAAGGTGGGCATGTTGCTAAATAAAGCGCAGTTGTCTTTAATTCATCTAAATTGCCTACCCTATTGATAGGTATCGTTTTCTTTATTAATTTTCTCCCCTTTTCAGAACTTAAAAAATCCTTATTTAGGTCAGTTAAAAAATATCCTGGACATACTGCATTAACTTGTATGTTGTATTTCATTAATTCCAAAGCCATTACTCTTGTTAGTTGTACAACTGCTGCCTTGCTTGCACAATAACCTGCCATATAACGTGTAGCTATTTTAGCTGCTATGGATGCCACATTTATAATCTTCCCATTTTTATGTTCTATCATTGCTCTTGAAACCACCCTTGAGACATAAAAAATACCAAAAAAATCCACATCAAAAACATTCTTAATCTCTTCATCAGTTAATTCAAATGTAGCTTTTTGACTTCCTGCAATGCCAGCACTATTTACTAAGATATCAATTTTTCCATATTCATCTATAATCTCATAAATTGTTTTATCAACTGAATGAGAAGATTTAACATCTATAAATTTTCCTATATTTTTTGTACCATAATCATTGTTTAGTTTTGCCGCTAAATCATTGCATTTTTCAACAGATCTTGCACATATAATTACATTTGCCCCAGCTGCTGCATAGGTCTCAGAAAAAACACTGCCAATACCACGGTATCCACCAATAACAACTGCATTTTTACCTTTCAATGAGAATAAATTATCCACCTTTATTACCTTCCTTAATGTTATATTAAATAATAAACTTTGTTATATATGTTATTTTATAAATTTTTAATTATTATATGAATATATCTAAAAT
>JAXHVM010000253.1 GCA_034189185.1 Deferribacterota bacterium | reverse complement strand
AAAACGATTCCCCTAATTGTTTGTGCGCTTAAATCTGAGAAATTAAATAGTATAAACAAAGTAACAATTATAAATAAACAAGTTTTTAAATAAAATTTTCCAGCAACATTTTTTTTCATAATTAACTCCTCATAATTTTTTTTCTTAGATATACAATTTAAATGTCAAACAATAATTATTGTTTTGCAAAATTTTTGTTAAAAAATTTTATAAAATATTATTAATATATAAATTGCATATATATTAATAATTGGTTAAAATTAATATGCAAACTAGACAAGTTATTACGTCATTAAAAAGAAGGAGGGTGATTTATATGAAAGCCTTTAGATCTTTTTTAATGTTATTGTTAATTTTTTTGTTATCTTGTGGAGGTGGCCTTACAATGTTAAAAACAAATGTTTTGCATCCTGAAATTTTAGAAGCACTAGCTAAAGCTGGCCATGGTGCTAAAATTGTTATAGCTGATAGCAATTACCCCTTTGATATAATGTCAAACCCTAGAAGTAAAAAGGTCTATTTGAATCTTGCTCCTGGAAAACTTAACGTTAGTGACGTATTAGAAGCACTTTCAACTGTAATTGAAATTGAATCTGCACAAGCAATTTACCCTGACAGTGGTCCTGAACCTTCAATTTTCAAAGAGTATAGGAGAATCCTACCAGAGGGCATAAAAATAGAAAAGCTAGGAAGATTTGATTTTTATAAAGCTGCAAAAACTGATGACGTTTGTCTTCTTATTGCTACAGGAGAACAAAGGACATGGTCTTGTATTATTTTGACTATTGGAGTCGTACAATAACTTAATAATTTTTAGTTTGCTTTATTTCAAACAAATATTGTTTACATAATACTTTAAGGTTATTTTTTACAGATATTTTTGGCTAGTTTATTTTATAATTTATAATTAATCTTGGCATATGCTTTTTTGTTTTGTTTTTTTATAATTTAACCTAATTTTAATCCTGATCCAGTTAAAATTATTAGGGAGCTAGCTGGCTTTTTTTGTAAAAACGCCCCATATCCTAAGGCAGCAGTTGGTTCAATAATGTATCCATATTGAAATAATTTTTTATGCGCAATCTCAATTGATTTTTCAGAAAGGTTGATGGTTTCACCCTTTGACTCTTTTACCGCCCTCATTATTTCTTCTAGCCTAGGTGGGTTCTCTATTAGTGTTCCTTCGGCAATTGAATAATCTGATGAAAAGCCCTTTAAAGTACCTTTTTTTGAATAATAAGCTAAAGGTGCACACTTTTCTGGCTGAACTGCATAGAGTTTTGGCATGTCTTTAATTAATTCTAGTTGTAATAAATCTAGAAATCCATAATAGAGGCCAAGAAAGAGTGTTCCATTACCAGTGGGGACAAATATATTTTTTGGTATATTTCCGCTCAATTGTTCATATATTTCATAAGCAATGGTTTTAACGCCCTCTATAAATATCCAGTTATAAACGTGTGAAGCATAGAAGCAGTTTTTAGATAGTTTCATTGCCTCTTCTGCAACTTTTTTTCTACCCCCTTCTATTTTATTAATTTTAGCACCTAACAGGCTAAGCAGTTTTAACCTATTATCTTTTATATAATCAGGCACAAATATGTTTGCCCTAATCGATGCTCTTGCAGCATACATTGCATAAGAAATTCCAGCATTGCCTGATGAGTCCTCAATGAATTCATTGATATTCTTTGATTTTAATAATGATATTAGAATGCTACTGCCTCTATCTTTAAATGAGCCAGAGGGGTTAATGTATTCTAGTTTAAAATATAATGTTTTATCTTCTTTTTTTTCAGTGATAAGGGGCGTGAAACCTTCATCTAGTGAAATAATATTAGAAAGTGGTTGTACTGGCAAGTAATGAGAGTATCTCCACATTGAATATTTATTATTATCAACTACTAGTTTGTGTGAACTTTTATGAGGTTTATATGATAATCTTAGGGGTTTCCCACATTCGCATTTTAATATTTCGAGGTTTAATGGATATCTTTTACCACA
>JAXHVM010000252.1 GCA_034189185.1 Deferribacterota bacterium | reverse complement strand
GTTGCATTCCTATTCCAAACATAAAAGCACCGACTAAGAGACTGATACCAACTGGTGCTACATGTCCAGAGACACCTCCTCCAAAAAATGAATAACCGAATGACAAGATTGGGGCAAACAATGTTACTGCAATTGATAACATTAACATATGTGAGCGTAACTCCTGGCCATTTCCAACAGACGTAAACCGGCAAAATGCAGAAGCAAAACCAAAACGAGCATGAAATAATGTATAGCCAAGTAACAGGCCAATAACGAATAATAACGTTTGAGAAGTAACTTGTGTGACAATTAGATAAATTAGTAAAATTGTACATACAAGCAGCCCGCTTATTATTAGTGAAGTTTGTGGCTTATTTAAATTAGCATTCTTTTGTTGCGCTAGATCCTTTGCTTCATCTATAACTTGAACAGCAGTTGCCATTAAAACACCCTTTTCACATAATTTTTTATAACATAATTATTAAGTGTTTTGGTGTCAAGAAATATTTACAAAGACTATTGATTCGAGATTTTCTTTTAATATTAGAATTACAATTTTAATAAAAAAGTCTGGAGATGGCTTATAGATGCTGAAATTCCAACTTTCGAATTGGGAGATATGTGAAGATAGCCTGTGATAGCGTAAGTATGCGTAAAATCTGACTTGCGAAGTCAGAGGATGGTGTACTTGCGAAGTCGGGAGACCTTTGGAGACTGGACATGTGAAAACTTTAAGCTTGACAATAGTATGGTGAGGTAATATCTACTTGTTTTAAGTAAAATTAAATGTAGTTTTTACAGATATATTGCATTTTTTTTAATAATTTAATTTAGTATTATATAGGCTTTCAATATGGATAAAATAAGTTTTAGACACAAACTTTCTACAAAATTTATAATAAGAATCAATATTCTTATATTAATACTATTGATTATCTTTAGTATTACAATCTATATAACTGAAAGTAAAAAGTCGATGAATGAATATAAAGCTACTGCACAAACCCTTGTAAATGGAATAGCAGGCAGTGCGTATAATTTTTTGTCAGAAACAATGCACTATACCACTATGTTAGCTGAATATGATGATATAAAACGTTTACTTGTAGAAGGGGACAATGAAACTATAAAAAAAAGAGTAAAAGATATATTAGAAAAAGCTATGAATTATTTACCTGAAATACATAATATAGCTTTAGTAGATTTAGATAAAAATAGTCCTAATTATGGCAATATTATTGAAACTGCAGATTATGAAGAGTTGATAGGTGTTAGTGTACTTGATGAGGATTGGGTAAGACATATAGATCAACACCCATATTATATAAGTGATGTATTTATAGAAAAAGTAACAAAAAAACCAGTTATCACCTTTAATATTCCTATTTATTATAGTAAAAGACTAATAGGTGCAATTGAATTATTATTATATCAAGAATATTTTTATAAAAGATTTACTAAACAATTTTCACTAGGTAAAGATACATATTTTTTTATTGGTGATAGTAGAGGTGAGATTATTTCTCATCCTTTAGGGAGAGAGGCTGTTTTAAATAAAGATTTTGAAAAAAAAGTTGTTACCATTATAAATAATATATTAGCTGGTAAGAATTATTTTACATATACTTTTAAAGGTGTTAAGAAACACTATTTCCAATCAAAGCCTGTTGATTTAGAGCATATGGCAAGTAAATGGTATGTCTCTTATGGGGTACCAGAAGAAACAATATATGCAAGTGTATACAGTTTTATTAAAAATTTATTTATATTTACTATTATTTTGTTTTTTATCCTATCATTTGGGATTAGCTTACTGTTTCATTTATTCGTCAACAAACCCCTTGCCACCATAAACAACTCTCTTAGAGATATCTCGTCAGGCCAAGGAGACCTAACCAAGAAACTCCCTGTTAAGGGAAAAGATGAATTCTCACTCCTTGCTAACTATTACAATAGATTCATTGATACTATCTCTCATATTATTAGAGAGGTAAAAGACTTATCTAATACAATCTCTTCAATGA
>JAXHVM010000251.1 GCA_034189185.1 Deferribacterota bacterium | reverse complement strand
ATTTATACATATAGAAATAATTACAATTATACTAACTGCCCCATAGGTAATAATATATTAATACTATCTAAATTAATAAATAGTTTTTGCCTCTAATATTTTAATTTTCATTCATAGGAAAACTTTTTTTACAAGCTTTTCAGCGTGTATAAAATCTTCTTTTTTATTTATATTTAAAAAACTAATAAATTGTGGATCTACATCCCTAAAATATCTCTCATCGAGAGTGTTTACCTTTAAATTGCCAAAAGCATCTAATATCTTATTTTTACCACTCTTAAAGTTTTCTTCTAAAACCTTTTTTGCTCTTTTTCTGTAAATACCTGCTAGGGTGTAGATTTTTCCATTTATTTTTGGCAACAAAATATCTACATCTTTTTCTAGATATCTATTTAATATTTTAAATATTTCCATATTCACAAAGGGCATATCTGCAGATACTATATAAACCAAATCATTTACTGTATATTCCAAGGCTGTTATAATTCCAACTAAGGGGCATTGTGATTCATATTTATCTACAACTTTTGTAGTATTTAAAATGTTATATTTTTTTATATTTTTTGCGATTATTACAATATCATCTACCTCTGAAAATGCATCAACAACATACTTTATCAGTGGTTTATTATTTAACATAGTCAATGTTTTATCTCTTCCAAATCTCTCACTTTTACCCCCTGCTAATATTGCAACTGAAATGTTATGCGACATAGTAAATTAGGTGTAAACAATTAATTGGTATTAGTATTCCCTTTTTTTGAGATTATTAATCTTAAATACTCTTTAAAGAGGCACTTATCCATAATAATTGGGATTGATGCTTTATCAGCTATTTCTTTTGCTTCTTCAGAATATATTCCTTCTTGAAGCCATATTAATTTTGCTTTTTTGAGGGCAGCCTCTTTAACAATATTAGGGGTCTCTTCTGATCTTCTAAATACATCAACAATATCTGGTCTTACATCTAAATCTAACAAACATTTATAGGCCTTAACACCTAAAACCTCATCTTCATTAGGATTAATCGGAATACAATTATATCCATTTTTTAGCAAGAATTTCATAATGCCATTACTTGCCCTTTCAGGCTTATTTGATGCCCCAACTATAGCAACTATTTTTGAATTTAATAGCATATTAGTGATAAATTCATCATTTATCTCATTCATACTACACCCCCGTTTCATTTGATAATTAATATAATAATATATAAATTTATTGAAAGTAATTAAAAATATTATATTTTAGTTAACATGATTGATAGTATATACTCCTCATATTCTGCTTTAAATGCTGCAACCGAAAAACAAGGAATAACAAGCAATAATATAGCAAACTCAACCACCCCTGGCTACAAAAGCAAAAGAGCCTCCCAAGTAGATGCTAGTGGTGGCGGAACATATATAAATTCAGTAAATAGTAATAATACAGAAAGCTATATTATTAGAACTGGTAATAATCTAGATTTAGCAATAAATGGCAGGGGGTATTTTAAACTAGACAACGGCAATAGCAATATTATTACTAGAAATGGCTCATTTAGAATAGATGAAAACAGGCAAATCGTAGATAATGAAGGTAATGTCCTATTTAGACTAAATGGTGGCTTAACTAATAATGAAATTAGAAATATAAATATTGATAAAGAGGGCAACATTTATACAGGGAATAGATTTCTAGGAAGACTAGAAATAGTTGACAAATACGGTAATACAATACCAGAAAATAATTATGAGATCTTAAGCGGTTATTTAGAGGCCTCAAATGTTGATATGACAAAGGAATTAGTAGATAACTTGATCAATCTTAGATATTTACAAGCAAATGCAGAATCATTTAAGACAAGCGATGAACTTATAGGTACAATAGTAAACTTAAAAGGATAATAAGGAGGATAGATGTGGCAAATATGGTAAAAAGCACTGAAATAAGGCTAAAAAGTAGACCAACTGGTTATCCTACAATGGATAATTTTGAGATAGCTAGCGCTGAGCTTCCTGAAGTAAA
>JAXHVM010000250.1 GCA_034189185.1 Deferribacterota bacterium | reverse complement strand
GGCGCTAAGACGTTCTATTGAGTGGATCCAGTCTTTAATATTTATGTCAGGCGGTGGACAAGGGGGAATTGCCGGCCCCTTATTGAAGCGAACACCGCCGATGTCACCGCAGATCACTGCCCCATCTACCATATAAGCTAGATGGTGGATAGCATGGCCTGGCGTATCCAAAGCAATAATGTTCACATCGCCGAGCGAGACTTGTTCGTTATCTCCAAGAACCCTGAGGTTTGAGTAGGGGACAGGGTGTATTTCTCCCCATAACGTTTCAGCCATACTGCCGTATAGCCTCTTTACGGAACTCCATAACCTAAATGGGTCAGCCAAATGTGGAACTGCCTTTACATGAGCGTAAACTTTAGCCCCTTGACGGGCAAACCACCAAGCAGCACCCGCATGGTCTAGGTGTATATGGGTTACAAAGACGTGCCGGACATCCTTAGGGGATATGCCAGCTTTCTCAAGGGAGCGTATGAGCCCATCGAGGGCAGAGGCTGGACCTGTATCGAAAAGAGCTGGGCCTTCATCTGTTTCGATCACAAAAACACCAATTGAACCTTCTTGCCCTAAAAATAGCGTGTCAAGCGTTTGGATATCCATAGTCAGTCCCTTTTTTAATGTAATATATAATAAATTGCTGTAAATAGGCAAGGAATATAAACTTTACAATATATAATAATATCAATAAAAGAAGCACAATATCATTGAACATCAAACAATGACTTAGAAAGAAAGAGCAATATGTAATTGCTAGACAGATTGCTAACATTTAGACTACTTTTTTAAAATGATTATTACAATTATATTTAATCTTAAATAAGAGTCAAGCAATTTATTCCCCTTCTTTACTTCAGGAAAATAGATTTTTATAATTACCTAATATACTAGGCTCTAATAGCAATAATAATTGTTTTAAATAAAGAATGTTCTATATTAAAAAATCCATTAATTAGAATCTTCTTTATCTATACTACCTACCTTAGGGAGAATAAGCTTAGTATACATTTGGAAATGATACTTAATATTACAAAGGCTCTTTTAAATAATTATCTTTTTGATATTTTCATAGTCATTAATTAAAATAATTTTTTATATAGTTTTTTGAGGAGATTTATTTTAATAACAATTTGTTGTGCTTACTTTATACATTACACATTAATTTTATTAATTAACTTACTTTTATTAACCATTTAATCTATTCTAAACTATTACTATGCTTTTCTAACTATATAAGAGACTATATAATTATTACTAATAAAAATAATTTTGCTAAATAATAGGTTTATAAATTATTTTATTGTGTCAAAACCTTTTTTTATAATTACATTATAAGTGCAAATCTTCTTGATATAAAAGACATATTTACTATTATATTAATAACACTAATTATGAGAATGACAATAGCATCAGGCTATGCTTTAAGGGTTGTAACATATATGGCTAAAAAAAACAGTAAAAATATATTTATGCGTTCAGAACTATCAAAAGAATGTGACATACCTGATAGTTTTTTGGGTAAAATTTTACAATCATTAACAAAATCAAATATTCTAAGCTCTATTAGAGGTAAATATGGTGGTTATAAACTAGCTAAAAACATAGAAGATATAACGATATATGATGTTATTATCGCAGTTGAAGGGGAGAACTTTATTTATTTAAACAAATGTTTATTTGATAACAATTTTTGTAAACATATAAAAGAATGCACCATTCGAAAAGCATTAAAAAAAATTAATAATAATTTTATAAAAGAATTAAAAAGTTATAACATAAAAAGCTTAATATAAAAACTTGATTTTTGACAATAAACTGATAACATAAAATATGTTTTATAATTATTTTAATTATATCCATCCAGCTATATTAATATCTAGTATCGCAACATTCCACGTCTTTATAGCTCAATTTTCAATTGGTATGGGGTTATATGTAATTATTAATGAATATATATCTTATAAAGTTGAAAATAATAATCTATTAAATTTTACTAAAAAAAATACATCATTAATAATCTT
>JAXHVM010000249.1 GCA_034189185.1 Deferribacterota bacterium | reverse complement strand
ATCTTCATAAAGCTTTCTAGAGGGAGCTTCCCCTTTTGCTATCTTACAAAAAATACAATCCATAATTTTACCTCCACCATTTTTAATACAAACAATTTGCTTCTACATATTTTTAAATATTTCAAACATAATAAATAAAGACCACTCTATGATTTCCTCTTTTTTATTCAGCAGCAAAAAAACTTGAATACATATTTCTCATTCAATTTTTCTTTGTATTCTCATCAAAAATAACTACATTCAATTCTTCACAATTTTGAAACAAGGTAAAACATAATCTGATGTAATACTCTTAAAAACAGCTGTAATACTAATATCACATGATAATTCTTTATTATTACAATCAACAATATTTATTAATAGCATTGGTCCTTCATCTAGTTTTACTACTGCTGCATTATAGAGTATTCTACCTTTAAAGGCCTCATGATATGCATAGTGATAAATAGCAGGGGGCCACCTAACAAATCCACAATCATTGCATCTTTGGATAGGTAATATATGTTCTTTGTATCCTTTTTTAAGCCAGCATCTTTTATAGCATTTGCACATGCTTCAACATGAAAGCTAAGGGCAGTCCTATCTTCAATTCTCCCCTTTTTTGTAAAACCTATACCAGCAATAGAACTATAACCCCTAAGTGGATTTTTAATCATTCTATATTTAACATCTTTTTTACAAGCTCTTTATCAGGTTCATAATCTATCACCCTTTGAAGCATAATCTTTTGGGCCATTATGGGTCCTGCACCATGCCACGTACCTACACCATGAAGCCCAGCAGTCCAATTTTGAATTAATTTTGTAACCTTCATAATATTTTCTGTAGATGTATTTGAGTCAAAATTTAGATATTCCTCCACATAATCTTTAACCTCTGGATTTTTAAGCTCTTTTAATGATGGCAATGTAACAACTAAACCACCACCTATATCCCCAGCAAGTGCTAAAACACGCCAAAATGCTTTTGCTACATTCAATTTAGATACATTACCCATAAGCTCATCAGGTAGATATATACCTGAGCCCTCTGGCTCTTCAGCACCATTTTGCGCTGCAGTTATACCGCAAGCCCTGCATGTCTCCCTTAGAACAACCATCTCCATTAATTCATCATTAATATGCGCAGCCTTTTCTAAACCCTTATATTCCTGGATCAGTTTACATGCACCTATTATCTGATTCATAAATCCTACCTTACATGTGCCACCACAGGTCATTCGGTGAGTTTTTGCAAATCTCGTTATAAACTTAATGGAATATTGATATTCTCCACAATGAAATACTCTCTCCCACGGAACAAATACGTTATCAAATATAACCATCGATGTCTCACGTTGTCCAAATAGGGGATTCCCCAAATATTCAATATCATCCATGAGGTCTCTTTCAGCAGAATAAGGAGTATATTGACATACATAGGTAATCCCTTTAGCATCTGATGGGGTTGCAAAGGCAACTGCATAGTCTTCCTCACCTTTATAGTGAGCTCCCTGTGGTAATACATTTATATAATGACTGCCATAAGCTCCGCTAATATTTAATTTTGCACCTTTAACAACAATACCGTCTTTATTTTTATCAACTATCTTCAACGAAAGATAGGGGTCACTCCACTCTAAAGTTTTCTTTTTCCTATTACCCCTAGGCTCAGTCATTGCACCTGCCACTGACAGATCATTTTTTTGAACCATTTTTAGATAATCAAGAAATCTTTGATGGTAATCTGTACCTAGCTCTTTATCCATTTCCCAGGTAGTTGCATAAAGGGCATGAAATGTATCATAGCCAACGCAGCGGTAAATACATGTGCCCAACATCTCAGCTGTAAAGGTCCCTGCCTTTGCTTTTTCAACAAGCTCTTTATTGCTCCTGCTAATATGGGTATATCTATTTACTGTATCATTAATAATTGGTGAATAGCATGTCATAATATCCTTATATGCTGGATCAAGTGCCCACTTATAACTTGCCTTATTAGATTCTATAACTGTCTTTGTGTTCTTGTTTTTAAATATATCATCAACCCTTTCACCATTCATAAAAACCCGTGGTT
>JAXHVM010000248.1 GCA_034189185.1 Deferribacterota bacterium | reverse complement strand
AGTCTGGGCCGTGTCTCAGTCCCAATGTGGCTGACCATCCTCTCAGACCAGCTACCGATCGTAGCCTTGGTAGGCCATTACCCCACCAACTAGCTAATCGGACGCGAGCCCCTCTGTCAGCATAGGCATACTAAAGTATACCTACTTTCACATATCTACATTCGTAGATATGTTGTATCAGGTATTAGCTAGCCTTTCGACTAGTTATCCCGTGTCTAACAGGCAGGTTACTCACGTGTTACTCACCCGTTCGCCGGTTTACTCGGCTGCCGAAGCAGCCTTTCTCCCTCGACTTGCATGTGTTAAGCACGCCACCAGTGTTCGTTCTGAGCCAGGATCAAACTCTCCATCCTGCAAAAAATAGTTAATAGTTTATTGTGTAAGTTAATATACCTACACTAGGCTGCTTATCTCTTTAGTCTATTTAGCTGTCAAACAACAATTCTTAACTCTTTTTAAGTCAAGGATTTATTAAATAACTCATTTATTATTAATTGTCAACTACTTTTTTTAATTTTTTTTATATTTTTTTACACTACATAAATACACTACATAAAATTTGGTATTTTATGCTTATTCATATTTATAATTTCTTCCCTTGCCGCTTTTAAGTGTTTCCTCGGATCAAATTTAAAGTTGTCAAATTTATAACCAGGAACAGCAAATCCTTCTTTAATTGCTTTCTTATACATATTTCTAGTATTTACAAGCCCTAATTCTTTAAAAATTATCATAACTACCCATTATATTTTTAATCTCATTAATACTATAAATTCCTTTCTCAGTTATATAACCAGATACAAACTTTGATGGGGTTACATCAAAGGATGGATTTAAAGCATCAGCTTTAACTGGCGCAATATGATACTCCCCAATATTCTTTATTTCTGCAGGATCTCTATATTCAATTGGCACATCAAAACCATTATCAATTGTAAAATCAAAAGTATAAGTTGGTGCTGCTACATAAAATGGAACTTTATGCTCTCTTGCAGCAATTGCAAGACTATATGTTCCTATTTTATTAATAACATCCCCATTAGAAGCAATTCTATCGGCTCCAACAATTGCTAAGTCAATTTTTTTTGTCTTCATAATAAAAGAAGCAGCACTGTCACAAATTATTGTAAAATCAATTTTTTCATATAATAACTCATATGCTGTAAGCCTAGAACCTTGAAAAAAAGGTCTTGTCTCATCTACATAAACATAAAATAAAGTGCCATCATCTTTTGCAGCCTTTAATACCCCAAGAGCTGTACCATAGCCGGCTGTAGCTAGTGAGCCAGCATTGCAGTGTGTAATAATACGGTAATTATTTTTTATCAAATTCTTACCATAAAATCCTATTTTTTTATTCCTTTCAATATCAGCTAGTAATAACTCTAGAGAAAAAGTCAATGCCCTTTCAGCACTTCTGATTTTAGACATCATCGATAAAACATATTTAATACTGTTAGCAGTTGGTCTTGTTTTTAACAATTTATCAGAGATTATACCAAAATCTTTCCCTTCCTTTAAACCAAAGAACACACCAAATGCTGTCACTACACCTATTGCTGGAGCCCCCCTTACAACCATATTTGTTATTGCAAAACACACATCATTTAAGGATTTGCATTCAAAATACTTATGCTCATTGGGTAATTTACGTTGGTCTATCAAAAATAACTTATTATCTCTCCACTCTACTGGTTTTAGCAAAAGATCATCCTAAATAAATCAATTTGAAGGCTAATTTATACCTTTAAATAAATTATTCATTACTTATATTTATATTTTAATAATATTATATATAAATTATTATAATATCAAGCTTTAATCACAAAACGTTATCTTGACAAAATTATATTTAGAAATATTCTAATTAACAAAATTAGGGGGGTTTCTATGGCGCTTGTAGGTAAAAAAGCACCTGATTTCACAGCTGATGCAGTTGTTGAGAAAGAGATTAAAAAAGTAAGTTTGAGCGACTATACTTATAAAAAATGGGTAGTATTGCTTTTTTATCCCTTTGATTTTACTCAAGTTACCACAAGTGAAATTATATCTTTCTCTGATGCTTATGAAGATTTTACAAACCATAAT
>JAXHVM010000247.1 GCA_034189185.1 Deferribacterota bacterium | reverse complement strand
CATCAAAATAGTATTCAAATACAGCTACATAGGGATAATTATTTAGATCTTGAATCATTATGTCGCAATGTTCATGTCCTGGAACATTCCACTCAACACCAGTTAGTATAAGTTTATTTTGATAATTGTTTCTCAATGAATTTATATGAGGATATACATATTCGCCCAAAGATTGCCATCTCCACATTTCCTGATGACCATTATTATTAATTTTCACATCCCCCTTTATTGGGTTAACGGGGTAGTATGTTGGGTCATCCCAAAAGTGATTATAGCCATCCCTGTCACGACTACCACCATGCTCTGAATTTGCCTGGAAATCTAACCCATATTTAAAGCCATTTTCTATTACTTCATCTAGTGTATGTTCGCCATCGGTATAATATGTGTGTTGATGAAAATCTCCAGTCATCCATTTACCATTAGTATTATCTACACCAAAATTCTGAGCGTATGCTAGTGAACCAAAAAGTAATAAAATAAAAGTAAATTTAACAAAAAATTCCATATTAAATCTCCTTATTTTTGCATTTTTATTTTACTTCAAAGATCTTTGTTGCTCTATATTCATTGCCATATCTATCTACAAATTTTACATTTACAGTATGCACACCTTCACTTAAACTTTCAGGCAGATTGTAAGTCCAAGTGTGTGTAGATTGACTAGCCTCAGTATTACCTAAGAGCCTCTCGTCTAAAAGTGGATCAATTATTGGATCTCTTTCCATTGGTAGATAATTGTTATTATCATAACTAATAGAGACCTCTGAGTCCTTATCCCCGTTAAATACATTTGCAACTACTTTCATATTGTTTATTTCATTTTTATTAATAATATTATCGCTATCATATTCACTTCCATTTAAAAGGCTTATATGCATTTGATAATCCTTTGGTTTGCCGGTAGTTTTATAGCTATCCTCATAGGTGTTATCTGAAAAATTGAATATAAAATATCCTTTAGGCGCACCATCCCTCATATAGCTAAAGGGAACGCCAAGTTCATCTTTTTCACCATTCCACCAAGACCCACAAACTGCGCCTGCTATAATATGGGGATATTGAAGGCCATTGTCCCAACCATCTAAAACATCATTTGGATAAAGCCTTTCTAGTGTATGGGTGTGGCCTGCCAGTGTTAGAACATTGTCAAATCCATCTAAAAGATTAAAAAGCTCTTGTCTATCTTTTACATGATGTCTTGGGCTATCTTTGTCAACCCAAGATATAAGGGGTATGTGCATAGAGATAACAATTAAATTTTCTTTCGGCACATATTTTAAGTCCTCTTTAATCCAATTAAGCTGTTTTTCACCAAGTTCTCCATGGTATGCTCCACTTTCCCACTTAACATTATTTAAGATAATAAAATGAACCTTACCATAGTTAAAAGAATAGTATTGAGGGCCAAAATAATTTTTATATATATTATAGTGTGAGCTTGGTCCCTCTAAGTTATCATTTGTGTCATGGTTGCCAGGTAGATAATATACTGGTTTTCCAATCTTACCCATAACCTCAGTTAGTCTTGGATAAACTTCTAAATTATCATTAGCATTGTCTCCCAGTGTTAACACAAATGAAGCCTTTTCATTGATAAGTTCTGCTATTGTGATGTCTCTAAGGTAATTTATCTCTTCATCATTGGTTACTTGTATATCACCTAATACAATCGCTGAAAAATTGTTTCTAACCTCTGTTTTTATAAGCGGAAAGTCCTTGCCAGAGACCACGTTCCCCATTCCCTCACTTTCATTAATGTTATAATAAAAGAAAGGCTTGTTTGTCTTTTCGCCGACAAAGGTATTATATTCAGAAGGTTTAATAAGAAAAACTATTTTTTGATCATTAAGCTCTATTGAATACCTCCCTGTTTCATCAGTTAATACAATATCTTCACCATTTGATATGCCCACATCAGGAATGCCTTTTTCTCCACTATTATATTCGCCGTTTAGATTAGCATCATCAAAAACGATTCCCCTAATTGTTTGTGCGCTTAAATCTGAGAAATTAAATAGTATAAACAAAGTAACAATTATAAATAAACAAGTTTTTAAATAAAATTTTCCAGCAACATTTTTTTTCATAA
>JAXHVM010000246.1 GCA_034189185.1 Deferribacterota bacterium | reverse complement strand
AGATACTCGCTTTCTTCTTTTTTTTATTTTATTTATATTATTCATGATTATACACAAACTGTAGAAAATAAAATAATCATCAATTATGAAATTAGTTAATTAATTTATTGTTTTGTGCATATTCAGTGCAATCATTTGTGTATAAGTATTAGTTTGATTATGAATATAAAATCGGAACCAGGGTCAAACCTGGTCATCCGCAAAAATTGGAACGATACAGAGAAGATTAGCATGGCCCCTGCGCAAGGATGACACGCACAAATCGAGAATGTATCACACTTTTTTTGTGTCATTTTTCTTCTGTTGTGTGTGTGTGTGTATACGGCTGATTGATGGTTAGCAGTCTGCTAAAGTTTTTCTTAATAATGCTGATGCTTAGTTTTCACTGTTGTGTCACGAAAATTCAATATAAACAGTCCAACATCAAATTGTTTATTCAAAAAAATCAATTGTTTGTTTGTATACAAATTGTACGTTACAGGATCAGTGCATTAATGCAAAGAAATGAAATTAATTACTTGAATTGTTTAATTAAAGCGACTGTTGAGTAGTGCTTTTTTGCATTGTCTCATTTAAACAAAAAAACAGTTATTGAAAAAGACGAATGTTTTTTGTCAACATTTCCAAAAAACATTGAATACTAAACAACACATTGAACTAAAACAAGAAAAAAAAAAATGAAAAAGACACAACTTGCAATAATTTCTTACTATACTGAAAGTTTGTAAAATGTTTTGGGTCACAAACTTAAATTGTGCAAAATTTCGAGTAATTCTAGAAAAAATTGTAGTTGGAAGAAAAATAAAATTGTGACTTGATTAAAAACATCAGCAACTTTTTTTATAAAATGCTGAAATTATGTAATTGAACAATCTTAAGCATTCGAATATATTGACTAATATCGTTTAGAGTTTTGTTTTAAGTTGTTATCATCTCAAACAGCAACAATTTGACAAAAAAAACATGCCCTCATATCCAGAATTACTGAAAACTGTCAAAAAACCAAATCTAGTGAAAAAAAAGATGATTAGCGTCAATTAAGTAATTATTTTGATCTAAACTGTTTAATAATTTCTTTCAATAACTCAAACGTTGAAAATTCATTTTGTTAACTTGTTATAATTTGTAGATTTTTCGTGTTTTATTAACATTATATTACCGTTATATTAGCATTATATTACCATTTTTGATAAATAACAAATAAAAATTTGTATATAAAGTGTATATAAAGTGTATGTTAGTGTATAAATTGATATATTTCATATTTATATTATTACTAATAAAGTGATAAAGTGAGCGAACAGAGTTTAGTGAGTGGAAGTTTTGAGTTAACTTATAAAAAAAAGTGACTCTTTGTTTATTTTTTTATTTCTTTATTTCTTTCAAGGATCAAAAAGATGAAAATTGAAAATAGATAAACCGCACAGTTCAAAGTTTGAGATAATCAAAAAAATATAAGCAAAAAAAATAAAACGCGGTCACAAAATAAATTAAAGAAAAAAAAATATGAGATATTCAAAACATATAAAAATATCAGCTAGCCAATATATTATATGTTATTTTGATATTGATGAAATTTGTAAATCCATAATAAATTTAATTAATAATAATAATTGACAATATCCAGTAAAAAATATATACTGTAAACAAATATTGATTTATTATTAAATAATGGATTCATATCATTATATGCATAATTATTAATATTATTAAATGTTGTTATTTATTGTCCTCCTCTTAATCTTAAAACCAAATGAAGAGTTGATTCTTTTTGGATGTTATAATCAGATAAAGTTCTACCATCTTCCAATTGTTTACCTGCAAAAATTAATCTTTGTTGCTCTGGTGGTATTCCCTCTTTATCTTGAATTTTTGCTTTAACATTTTGAATGGTATCATTTGGCTCTACATCCAATGTGATTGTTTTTCCAGTTAATGTCTTTACAAATATTTGCATTGTACCACCTCTTAATCTTAATACTAAATGTAATGTTGATTCCTTTTGGATATTATAATCACTCAATGTTCTACCATCTTCTAATTGTTTTCCAGCAAAGATTAATCTTTGTTGTTCAGGAGGTATTCCTTCTTTATCTTGAATCTTT
>JAXHVM010000245.1 GCA_034189185.1 Deferribacterota bacterium | reverse complement strand
TTATTGAAAATGTTAAAAATAGGTTATAGAGGGGTAAAATTGTGAGGATTTGTTTACAAAGAGTATTACAGGCAAGTGTTGAAGTTGATAATAAAATTGTATCTAAAATATCAAAGGGAATATTGCTATTTGTTGGTTTTGCCAATAGCGATGTAGATATTGATTTAAAAAAATGTGCACAGAAAATTCTTAACCTAAGAATATTTTCTAGCACTAATAGTAGCTTTGATAAATCACTAAAGGATATAGAGGGAGAAATTTTGATAGTTAGTCAATTCACTTTATACGGCAATATAACAAAAGGCAGAAGGCCTGATTTTACAGAAAGTATGTCCTATGGGGAGGCTGAAAAGCTATACAATACATTTATTAATACAATGATAGAAGAATATATTGATAAAAAAATTAAAACTGGTATTTTTGGAGCAAAGATGTTAGTTAATATATCAAATGATGGACCAGTTACAATTGTTAGTGATTTTAAGTAAAAATTTAAGGATATTTTTTTATGGCTATTAAAGTATTAACTGTTGGACCCTTATTAGAAAATTGTATTATTTACTCAAAAAATGAAAAATGTATTATATTTGATCCAGGTGATGAGGCTCATAAGATAATATCCTATATTGAAGAAAATAACTTGAAGCCCCAGTTTATATTAAATACCCATGGTCATTATGACCATATTGGCGCAGTTAAATCCTTGCAAGATAAATATAATATACCTTTTTATTTACATAGGGACGATCATTATCTTCTAGATGCTAGTGTTGTTGCTGCTTTTTTAGGAATAACTAATATTGAAATGCCAAAAGAAGTAAGGGAAATAAAAGAAGGTGAAGTTTTTACCTTAGAAGACGATGAATTTAGGGCTATACATACCCCGGGTCATAGCAAAGGCAGTATGTGTTTTTATAATGAAAAAGAAGGCATCTTAATCTCAGGGGATACACTATTTTATCTATCAATTGGTAGAACTGATTTACCAGGGGGAGATTATAATAGTTTGATCACATCAGTTAAAAATAAACTTTTTATTTTACCAGATAGCACTAAAGTTTATCCAGGTCATGAGAGACCTACTACAATTGGTTTTGAAAAAGAACTAAACCCTTTTTTCCATTAACCTATTCAGCATCTACTAGCTCTAATTCAAAATATACCCTTTTATCACAAAGAGGGTGGTTGAAGTCTATTACAATGTTATTTTCATCAATTTCCAATACTTTGCCACGGTAAGTATTTTCATTATCATCTACAATATCAACATATTGGCCATTAGAAACATTGTTGTCTATCTGTAATTTATTTTTATCTAATGATAAGACATTGTCTTCATTATATTTTCCATAGCCCTCATTAGGCTCTAAAAATATAGTTTTTTTCTCCCCAATGTTCATTTCCTGTAAAGCTTCTTCAATCTTTGGAATAATCTCGCCCTTTCCAACAATGTGGGTTATTGGTTCATCACCTGATGAATCCACCAAAGTATTATCCTCTAAATATAGTTTATAACTAAAAACCATCTTTTCCCAGTTATTCATAATCACCTCTCAATTATTAAAAATATAAATTAAGTATATATGTATACAAATATTTTTAAAGGGTTGATTTATAATTTTTATGATAAACCTTTTGAGATGCTTGGATATTTGTTATTTAAAAGTATTTGTAAATAATCTAGAAACTTCTTTCTTGTAATCTCAATTGCATTGTACCTAAAAATGTGGTCACTTGTAATTTGACAATCTATCATAGGTATATTTGAATTTATACACAACTGAACTAATTTTATCAATGCTGCATCTGAAGCATTATCTCTTTTATGGAACATTGATTCTGCTGAGATATATTTTTCAATTTTTACCCCATAAAGACCTCCTACAATCTCTGAATCTTCCCACACTTCAATTGAAAAAGCCCGTCCCATTAAAAAGAGTTTATAATAACCTTCTATCATTTCATCTGTTATCCAGGTAGTATCACTATCCTTTCTTTTAACAGTTGCACAACCACTTATAACAGCCATAAAATCTTTATTAAAACTAAAAGTGTAGTTGTGTTTTTTTATAGTTTTTTTAATTGTTCTGGGGATGTGAAAATCTTTTATGAAAATGACA
>JAXHVM010000244.1 GCA_034189185.1 Deferribacterota bacterium | reverse complement strand
TGCCAAAGCAAAACCAATTGAGGCTACATTGCCAGATATAGTTGAAATAAATTATGCAAGGCTTTATAGATTAGCGTTTATTTTTGGGGTTTTTTTGGCCTTAATTGGCTTATTTATATCAATCTATGAATATATATCAAAACCATTTAACTACCCCTTTTTATCCTATATAGGTGTATTTTTGATTATATTTGGTTTCACTTTTGTTGCACCCTTGTATTTAAAGGGTGTGTTAGGTGTGGTTGAAAAGTTTATTAAGGTGGCCTTTAAGTTTGTAGGTGTTATTGCAACAGGGGATATAAGAGGTAGTCTTCACAGGTTTTCTGTTGCCTTAATCTCAGTTATGATTAGTTCAGCTCTTATAATAAGTTTTTTTATCCTTATTCATTCCTTTGAAAAGAATCTAACAGATTGGATTGATAAAAATCTAAATTTTGATGTTTTCATAAAGGCTTCTTCTTGTTCTTCTAATTTTTGTTTTACACCTTTATCAAAGAAGTTAATAGGTATATTGGAAGATTTTGATGAAGTAGAGGATGTAAATAAATTTAGAGTTTTGAGAGGTTATTATAGAGATAGGCCAGTATTATTGGGTTTTGGAAATGAAGATATTGTGAAAAAACACACCGATCATGTTATAAATCTTGGCATTAGAAAGAAAAAAGAGTTAGCAGCCTCAGAATATTTTAGAATTAAATATGGCATTGAAGTTGGCGATTATATGAATATATCTACGCCAATGGGAAAAATTAGGTTTAGGGTACGTGAAATATTTAAAAGCTACTCTACAACAACAGGTTTTCTTGTATTTGACAGGTATTGGCTAAAAAAATTGTGGTCTTTAGATGATGCAACGCAATTAAATATATATCTGAAGAAAGGTGCCTCAACTAAAGAGTTTATAGATAAATTAAAAAGCAATATACCAAAAAATCTAAACGTTGATATATATGATAATAAAAGCTTAAAAAAAAGAGTGCTTCAGATCTTTGATAGAACGTTTGCTATAACCTATGCTATACAGATTATAGCTTTTATAATATCGCTAATTGGCATGATAAATACAATATTTACTGTTATTGTTGAAAAATTTAGATCAATTAGTATACTCAGATATATAGGTTGTTCTTATAAAAAGATAAAACTTATTTTTATTACCTCAGCTTCTGTAGTTGGTTTTGCTGGTATAATTATTGGTGCTTTGCTTGGAGCTATTATTAGTTTTATCATGATTAAAATAGTTAATATTGTATCCTTTGGTTGGACAATTGATATTTTTATTCCTTTTATTTCTATATTGGGCTTACTTTTTCTTTTATATGTTACAATTATTATCTCAGTCTTTTTACCTATTTCTTATATAAAAAAGATAGATGTTAAAGAATCAATTAATACGTAAATATATTATAAAAATTATATTATAAAATAAGTAGTTTATTTTATCTCAGTTGTTGGGAAAGGCCCTTTAACTACTCCAGCAAATGGTATCATAAGTGTAAATAAGTTGTTTGAGCTATCTTTTAATGTGGCAAAATATCTTGGCCCTCTTGTAGTGACAAATCTCTTAATAGAGACTATTGAATAACCTTTTAGATTATTGTTTGTTATATAATTATTTACTATTTTTTTCACTTCTTCATCTGTAACTGGATTAATATACATATCTTTTTTCATATATCCGTGATGTTTGCAATCATAACATGGCATATTCATTTGTTTTGTTTTTGTTTGTTGTGCTTGTTGTGATAATAGTTGTGTTGGCAGTGCAAAAACCAAAGTTATTAATAATAAACTCCCTATATTTTTTAACATTAAAGTCCTCCTAAAAAAATTTATTTAGAATAAATATTATATTTTTAGATATTTTTTCAATCTTTTTATGCCTTCTTTCATATGATCTATATTTTTAGTATAGGCAAAGCGAATGTAATTGTTTGTATTATTTTTACCAAAATCTACACCAGGTGTAGTTGCAACACCTGTGTTTTCTAATATGTCAAAGGAAAATTTATAGGAATCTGATGAATATTTTGATATATTTGCCCAAATGTAAAAAGCACCTTCAGGTTTTGCATCAATTTCAAAGATATTGAGTAATTCATCATATAAGAAATTACACCTTTTTTCA
>JAXHVM010000243.1 GCA_034189185.1 Deferribacterota bacterium | reverse complement strand
GTAATTTTTTCTTATCAGTTTTTTGGATAAGAGTCATAGGCATTTCATTTACAAAATAAATTTTCTTCGGTATAGCATATTTAGGGAGATTTCTAGTAAGATAGTTTAAAACAGACTTCTCGTCCAAATGTTTACCATCCTTTAGTTTTATAAAAACTATTACCCTCTCGCTTCCTTTTCTTTCTTTATCGGGAATTCCTACTGTAGCAGCAATCTCTACCTCATCTAATTGGTATAAAATTCTGTCAACCTCTAGCGAATACACCTTAAAACCTGAAACATTTATCATATCCTTTACTCTGTCAACAACGTAAAAATAACCATTATCATCTATTTCTACTACATCCCCAGTTTTTACAAACCCATCTTTTTCAACACCAGAACCTACATCCGGATAATATCCTAGCATCCTTTGAGGCCCATTCAAAAACATTTCAGCTCTACTACCCTTTAATATCTCACAGGTAGAAACTTCTTTGCCATTTGTATCTCTAAATTTGACCTCTACATCAGGAAGTGGTATTCCAATTGTCTTTCTTCTCTCATTTTTTGACAAGCTTTTAAATCTTTTTGAGACCTTTATCATAAAACCCAAAATACTTGTAAATATCTTTCCAAAGGTTTTTGTACCAAATAATCTTATAATTTTATTTAACAGAATATAAATAAAAGAAAATTTAGTGCTCAAATTTATTAAATAAACTATTCTTTTACCGCCTAGTATTCTATATAAAAAAGATACATTAAAATGTGTAACTGGTGACATCTCTGATAAGCCGTATCCTTCCATAATTCCAAAACCCTTCACATCTGCAAATGCTTGTGTTTCAGTTGGTAAGGGAGCAGATCCTGAAATACCTATAATACCAGAAGTATTAACATTTTCATTTACAATCTTAAGATATTGTGTTGGTACACCAAACTGTAAAACAGGTCTGTAAATTTTAATCATTTTAGCCATGTAATCAACATCACGTGGATCATTAACTAAAATAATATCAAAACCTAATAACATCATTGAATGCATTACAATATGTCCGTAAGAATGAAAAAAAGGTATTCCTACTAATACTGCTATAGCTCCCTTCATTAGGAGCAAGGGTGCTTTACCATAGATATTACATATCTGTATAACATTACTATATATATTGTAATGAGATAGCATACATCCTTTTAGCTCACCAGTAGTTCCTCCAGTGTATAATAAAGTTTCTATATCACTTCTTGGATTGATTTCTATATATTTTTCAATCACATTATAATTGTTAATTAATTTATCCATAAATATTACTTTTTCATTTCCACAATTAAAGTATTTATCTATAATTATATGTTTAAAACTATATTTACGTACTATATCTTGTAAATTTTTATAATAATAATTAGAACATATAATTCCATCAGGATTACATTTCTTAATCTTTTTTTCTATACCCTCTATAGGCTCAATCTCGCTTAGAGGAACATGAATTAATCCTGCTTGTGAAATTGCATAATCTGCAATAATAAATTCAATAGATATCGGCAAAATAGTTGCAATTAAATTATTTTTAACAAAACCTATATCTAATAATGCATTAGCAAATCTATTGCTATACTCTTTAATAATAGGATAATTATATTTAATCCCCTTATCAATAACACCATTTTTAGGATATTTAGATGATGATTTAATTAATATATCATAAACAGGTTTTTCTGGATAGGGGTATAATGAGTTTTTTATTCCCAAAATTTTATATTCATTAAACCAAGGATATTTACCCCTCACACCACCACCTAACTACAATAAATAAATGCCCTGGCAGCACCTATTTTCCCAGGGTTTGGATGACCCAAGTATCGTCGGTGTCTAGGGGCTTAACTTCCGTGTTCGGAATGGGAACGGGTGTTTCCCCCTAAACTCGCCACCAGGGCAAAGATTAAATATATATAAAACATAGAGGGTGATAAGAGTAAGGTTAAGCCGATCGGTTTATTAGTACTGGTTAGCTCAATCCGTTACCGGACTTACACACCCAGCCTATCTACCTTGTAGTCTCCAAGAAACCTTCAGGGAGGCCTAGTCTTGGGGTTGGCTTCCCGCTTAGATGCTTTCAGCGGTTATCCATTCCGAACATAGCTACCGGACTATGCCACTGGCGTGACAATCCGCGCACTAGAGGTTCGTCCATCCCGGTCCTCTCG
>JAXHVM010000242.1 GCA_034189185.1 Deferribacterota bacterium | reverse complement strand
GATATAATTGAGAAATATAAAGTTACAGGTATATTTTTTTCGCCCACTGGAGTTAGAAGCTTATTAATGGTAGGAATTGAAGAGGCAAGAAAGCATGATTTGTCATCAGTTGAGAGGATTGTATGTGCTGGAGAGGTATTAAATCCACCAGCATGGAAGTGGTTACAGAAAGATGTTTTTAATGATAAAATACCTGTAATAGATCACATGTGGCAAACGGAATCTTCTGCGCCAATCTTTGCTAATCCATACGGCCTAGAGATGTTTCCTATAAAACCAGGATCTGCTGGTAAGCCAGTACCAGGAATAATATCAGATATTGTTGATGAGTTTACTGGCAGGTCTTTGTTGCCTGGAGAAAAAGGTACTGTTATCATTAAAAAGCCATGGCCAGGATTAACACCAACTCTATACAAGGATCCCGAATCATATAAAAGGGAATATTGGGAGAGAACTCCTGGGACGTTAGGTGCTTATTATTGTGGCGATGCTGCTACTTTTGATACCGATGGCTACATATGGTTTACAGGAAGATCTGATGAGGTTATAAATATTGCTGCTCACAGAGTAGGAACAATAGAGGTAGAAAATATTTTAATGGATCATCCTGCAGTAGGGGAAGCAGCCGTATCAGGTGTTCCTGATGAACTTAGAGGAGAGGTTTGTTCTGCTTTTGTAGTGTTAAAACCTGGCTACTCACCATCGCCTCAATTAAAGAAGGAATTAATAAAGCATGTAAGAGATGTAATGGGTCCTATTATAGTTTTTAAGGATATAGAGTGTGTGAAAATGCTACCAAAGACTAGAAGTGGAAAAATAATGAGAAGGGTACTAAAGAAGCTATGGACCAAAGAAGACCTTGGTGATTTGTCTACTATAGAGGATGGAACTTCTATAGATGAGATAAAGGAAGGTATAAGAAGGATGGGGATAAAAATATAAATTTATATATAAATAAAAATAATATAAATAAATATACTATATATTTGGTTAAACTTATATATAGGATATAGTAAAATTAAAGTTGTTTTATGTTAAGCTGATATTGTAAGTTTATTGTATGCTTTTGTTGTTTTAATTATTTGAAATGGAAATATCTTTGTAAATTTTGCGCATTTCACGCTTTAAAAGCTTACCTGTTGGTGTTTTGGGGAGGGAATCCACGAATATAACATTTTTAGGCACTTTGAAAGGAGCTAGTTTGCCTCGACATAGATTAATAATTTCATCAGCAGTAATCTTTTCTCCTTTTTTAGGAACAATCACAGCTGTAACCGCCTCTATCCATTTGGGATGAGGAACACCAATAACTGCTACTTCCTCTACCCGTTTATCAAGATATATAACCTCTTCTACTTCTCTAGAGGAAACGTTTTCACCACCAGTTTTTACCATGTCCTTTTTTCTGTCTACCACAGTTATATAGCCGTCTTCGTCCAAAACTCCAAGATCTCCAGAATGAAACCATCCACCCCGCATTACCTCATCGGTTTTTTCTTGATCTTTGTAGTACATCATCATAACGTGAGGACCACGACCACATATTTCATCGGTAATACCTGGTTCGTTCACTGGTTTTCCATCTTCTGACTCTAAACGGGTTTCCATATTCAGACCAGCCTTTCCAGCAGACCCCAATTTATTCCAAGCATCTTCAGCCTTTAAGATTGTGTGATAGGGAGAGAGTTCAGTTTGTCCATAATAATTATAGATTTTGGTGCCAGGCAAGCGCTCTAAAAGTTCTCTTAATACTTCAATAGGCATAATTGATGCTCCATAATAGAGCTTTTTTAAACTTGATAAATTATATGAATCAAACTTTGGGTGTCTTAATATGCCAATCCAAACAGTAGGGGGTGCAAATAGCATAGTGGCTTTATGTTTTTCTACATTTTTTAAGATTTCATCTACATTTGAGCCAATGAGAATATTAGTAGCACCAATATAAAATATTGGATTTAGAAAACAATCTCTTTGAGCACAGTGATAAATAGGTAAGGCATTTACATTGATATCAGAGGACTCATAACAACCATCAATGATACAGCCCATATAATGGGCTATTAGAGCTTGATTATTTATTATAACACCTTTAGGTTTTGATTCTGTACCACTAGTGTAGGTAAGTTGTACGGGTTCTTCAATACGAAGTATTGTGTTGGGCTCTGTATCTGGGTATTTTGTATACAAGGAC
>JAXHVM010000241.1 GCA_034189185.1 Deferribacterota bacterium | reverse complement strand
AAAGATATCCTGCCATAAATAGTTAAAAGCCTTTTGAACAAATAGATGGTTTGCCCCGTACTTTAAAAATGGGTTTTTAGAGAGTTTATCAACATAGGTAAGGGAGTGAAAAAAATTAGAAGAATTCTTTGCCTTTGGAATATAGTATAATTCTAATGCAATAGCTTTTCCAAAGCTTATAAAAAAGGTAATATAAATTATAAGAAATAAGCTTAGAGAAAAATAACTTATTTTTTTAATTAAACCGGTTTTAAGACTAAAGGTTTCAAGGTTTGACGCAAGGCAAGCAATAACAACAACAAAATATAGCATCAGTGCAGGGTGCCTCAAGGGCCAAGAAAACATTGATTGGATAATAAATATTACAACTATTAAATATAGAAAAATATTCTTCTCATTAATATTATTAACAGCCTTCTTTAATGCTTTAAAGGATATATATAAAAGGGGTATTATTAAAAATAAACCCCCTTCACATAGTAATTGCAAAAACTCATTGTGTCCAAAGGTAAAATTACCTATTGCACTATAAGGGAGATTTAAAAGCCTTATACTCTCTAATTGATAAAGGGCACTAATATACTTAAAATTATCTAAACCCACTCCAAAAAAAGGGTTATCCAAAAATATAAGGATTTGGGCAAACCATATATTAAAGCGTGAGATTATAGAAAAATCCTCAGAACCCTGCAAATGAAACTTTGTAAGAGGGTTTTGGAAAGCTGCGTCAAAGGGTAAAAACCTATTTACTAATAAAAGAGCTAGATAAGTGCAAAAGATAAGTACTAGTCTATTTCTAAAACCAAAATCAAAGCCTTTAAATGTAGCAATTGTAAAAAAGAGCACAATTGCAATACACATTGCAAGCATTGATGCCCTTGAGCCAGTATAAATGCTTAAAATAACTGAGATAACATAAATTGTAATAAAAAAAACCTTCCTATAAGAAGTCCTTTTATTATAAAAAAGATAATATAGGCTAATAAGTGCAGTTGAGTTTAAAAATAGGGCGTTAAGGCTAGGCTGATAAAAAATACCTCCTAGATTAAACCTATCATTTATATAAAAGCTAAAAGGTATAATCTCTAAATTAGCATAACCACTTAGCTTTAAAAAAGCCTCAATTATTACAAAAAATATATTAATTAAACCAATTAGAAATAGGGTATCAAGAAATTTAAAGGCAACACCTTTAATGACTAAGTAAAAGAAGAGAAAAACAAGTGATATTAAAAGTACAATGTAAATAAAGCTATCTGCTAAGTTTTTTGCAATTAATACATTTAGTAATAGTAATATAAAGAAAAATATCGAGGTTAGTAAAAAATATATATTACTAAATTTTTCATACTTTGTTAAAAGGTAAATGAGAGCAAAAAAGCCTAAAAAACCTACAATAAAAAGGGATGAGCCATTTTTATAAAAGGCAAAATCTGCAAACCTGTGTAAAAATAGTAGATATAATAGATAGTGCACTAAGAAAAGAGGACCCCTCTTGTAAAAGAGGGATCTTTTTAATTATTATATAGCTGTCCAACCATTTTCAGTAAACCAAACATCCTTGTAATTTTGTGACTCCTCAGCTGTACCAGTTGTAAGTGTTGGCATAGTGACAAGACCTTGGGCTGATTGACCAACCCAATCCTCATTTTGCTGCCCGTAAATGCGTGAGGTATGACTTGTTGAGGCATATATTGCACTCCCATTAAGATGCTTTGTTCCAATTACATAAATCTGGTTATTGCCACTAACATCATAATAAACCTCCACCCTATTAGAGGGTATAAATGAAAGTCTGTCATTCCATGTATCATTATTTAAAGCGGTTGTTATATCATCCGTTGTAGCCCACTGGCCTGCTGTCATAGTATCAAAAAGTACATCAGGATAGCCAAGATTGCCTATATCTGTATAGTAGGCCTCAAAATCTACCTTAAAGTTTCTTAAGTCACTTAGGGCAGCTGCATTATAGGCTCTAACCCTGTATTTTGCAAACTGTGGGACAGAAATTGTTGCAAGTATTGTAATAATTGCAATTACAACAAGTAATTCAATGAGTGTAAAAGCTTTATTATTTGTCATGATAACACCTCCTTTTAATTATATAATAAATACAAAATAATAATTAGGCAACGGATATTCTATAAAATCTTTGTAAAATCTTAATAGATTTCACTCTCTAAATATTTATTTAATAG
>JAXHVM010000240.1 GCA_034189185.1 Deferribacterota bacterium | reverse complement strand
TTTTGCGTTTGCATAGTCAAAATATTTCAAGTTTATTTGTGTGCCTACAAGGCTAGCAACTGCTGCCTTTAATAGGTTTCGTCTAGTTGCTCTCACTATTTTCCTCAAATGGTTTTGTTGTAGTACCTGTTGAAGCCGGGATGGTGGTTTTAAAAGATTTTTTGTTATTTTCCAGTAGCTCAGCTGCGCTTTTCATAAAGTGTAGAAACCTTTTTTTCAATTCATAAAAACCATGCCACCAAGCATAATCTGGCCCCATCATAGCTGTTCCCATTCTTGCTCTTCTACCTTCGTGATGCCACAACTCATAAAATTCCCATTCTAAGGGCTCATCAAAGTATTTACTATCATCAAGCAATCCCTTTTTATATAATTCGTCTAATTTTATTTTAGCAGGTTTGTAATATAATTCATTGTAGTCATGAACTACTTTATCTAGTCGCTTATAATGATTTTCTACCCAGGTTTCACCATGGCAGTCTTTGCAAATTGATTTCATTTTGTCTCGTTCAATAGCCCAATCTGTTTTTGCTGGAAGGGGTTTAAACTCCGAAGGACGGATAGTTAATGGTGCTTGCAATTCCCATGATAACCTTTCTGTAACATCATGTGTTGTTGCGACATCTCCAGAGCCAGACATATGGCAAGAGGCGCACGTTGGTGCTCTAAAGTCAACGCCAGCTGTCCAGGTACCGCCTGCTGCAGTCCAATTATATTCGTCCCCTTCAGTTTTATAAATATCGCCATGTTTTGACTCCATATAAATCTCCATTTGTGGGTGATCAGGTCCTAAATGACATTGTCCACATGCTTCTGGTTTTCTTGCTTCTGCAACAGAGAATTTGTGCCTAGTGTGACAACTTGAACAGCTCCCTTTGCTTCCATCAGGGTTAATTCTACCAACACCAACATTAGGCCATGTGTCATTAGTTGGTTTACCTTTTTCTAGCTTTACCACTGAGCCGTGGCAAGTGTAGCATCCTGCAATACGTTCATTATCGCTTGCCATTCCTTTTTTTAACCATGGATCAATCTTCCATATTATATCAAGTGTATTTGCGTGTTTACTTCGTTCGTATTCTTTTACTTCGTCAGGATGGCACCTAGAGCAATCCTTTGGTGTAACAACCGCAGAGACAGGAACTTTTAGCTCATAATATTTTTTATTTTTATCATATTCTTCTTCGTGAGAGGTACTTATATCTTTATCAGCATCATCTGCTAAATGGCAATCTATACACGTTATATTTGCGTTAGCATGTCTACTATTTGCCCAATCATTAAAGATACCCGGGGTTTCTACTTTATGGCACTCTATACATGCACGCGCTTCTTTTGAAATACTTCTTTCTATCCTATATTCTTTAACTTTTTTACTACTTAATTTTTCTTTAGACTCACCGTAAGCAGTATTTAAGGATAGTGAAATAATTAAAATAACTAATATTGAATAACTTAATCTCATAGAAATCCTCCTTAAAATTCTTTATGTGTATAAAAATTTTTCATGTTGTGCACTAAGTTTTTGTGGCAGTCAGTACATTTTTTTTCATAACCTTCTTTTGCATATAAAATTGTTCTATGAGCAAGCATTGCGCCTCTTTTATAAGGCATATATAGTATGTTTCTATGACACTTTAAACATTGTTCGTTTTCTATAGATTGATAAGCCTTTTTTCTGTTTTTTTCATGGTCATATTCTTCAATCATAAAATGTGCTAATAAATCCTTTGCTCCATGTAATGTTTTCATGTAGAAAAATTGAAATAAGTTTTGCGGAGCTGGCAGATGGCAGTCCATGCAATCTGCTACTACACCTTTTGAGTTATAAGCATGCGAAGAGGTTTTCCATGTTTTATATGCATATTCTATTTCATGGCATTTAACACAAAATTGTGGAGTTGAAGTTCGAACTAAAGTGTAGTATGACATGCTAAAAATTGGTATTGCTAAAATTATACCAATAAGGATAAATAAAATATATTTAAATTGAAATTTCATAATTTAATTATAATTAATGTATAACATGATAATCAATGTCAAAATTATTAAAAATTTTTTACTTTTTTTAGATTGTTTAAGTATAATCTAATAAATTTTTAGAAATAATTTACATGTTAACAATAATTTTATAAATTATTATGTAGCATAAATTGGAAATCTTATATTAGATTGATTTTAAATTTTCTTTTATAAGACTACTAATATAATGA
>JAXHVM010000239.1 GCA_034189185.1 Deferribacterota bacterium | reverse complement strand
TTATAGTTATAAATAGTATCAAAAATTTGAGTTTTATCCTCTTGTAAATCTCTATTATATGACAAGGGCAGCCCTTTTAAGATGGTTAACAATGATACAAGATTTCCATAAACAGAACCACATTTACCTCTAATCAATTCAAGTAGATCGGGATTTTTCTTCTGTGGCATTATGCTACTACCAGTAGTAAATTCATCTGGCAATTCAATAAAGGAAAATTCCTTAGTAGAGTAAATTATAAAATCCTCTGCAAAACGAGATGAGTGCATTTGTGAAATTGCAATATTAGATAAAAATTCTATAATAAAATCTCTATCACTAACAGTATCAATACTGTTTTCAGTTGGACCAAAAAAGGATAATCTCTTTGCCACAAAATCACGGTCTATATCAAAATTTGTTCCAGCTAGTGCAGCAGCTCCCAGTGGAGATAAATTGAGCCTTTTATAAAAATCTGAAAAACGGCTAAAATCTCTCTTATACATCTGAAAATAAGCCATTAAATAGTGTGAAAATAATATTGGCTGGGCAACCTGCATATGTGTATACCCTGGCATAATAATATCTATATCCCTTTCTGCCCTATTTAAAAGAGTTTTCAAGAGCCCAAGAAGTAGTCCTTTAATTACAAGCAATTCATCCCTTATATACATTTTGAGATCAACTAAAACTTGATCATTTCTACTCCTAGCTGTATGTATCTTTCCACCCACTGGCCCAATTAATTCAATAAGACGCTTCTCAATAGACATATGTATATCTTCATTCTCAGCTTTAAGTTCAAATCTACTCTCATCTAATTCTCTTTGAATGATGTCAAGTCCTTCTAATAAAATATTGTGTTCCTCTTTGGTAATAATGTTTTGTTTGTTTAGCATCTCAATATGAGCCCTAGAGCCTTTTATATCATAGAAAGCTAAATTCTTGTCCACCTTTATGGAAGATGTGAATTCTTCCATATCCTTATCTAATGTTTTAGTAAACCTACCACCCCAAGGCTTTTTTTCTACATTTGAGCTTGAAAAAAATTCTTCATCTTTTCCCATATATTTTTGTTTTCCCTATAATCTTCTTTACTTAATTCTTTTTTTAACTCTTTAAGTAACCTCTTAGCCTTATCATTTATACTCTGTGGCATTAGAATCTTGAATTTAATTATCTCATTGCCTATCCCATAACCTCTAACATCTTTAATACCATATCCTTTTAATACAACTGTATCATCTGGTTTTGTTCCAGGTTTTACCTTCACCCTCTCTTTTCCCTTTAAGGTAGGCACTTCTACCTCACTACCTAATATTGCATCAATAAATGTTATTGGCACCTCAACTATTATATTCCGACCATCCCTTTTGAAATACTCATGTTCTTTCACTATAATATTCACATAGAGATCGCCGGCTATACCACCTCTCTTACCCATATTGCCCATATTTTGGTATCTCAAGCGAGTACTATTATCCACTCCTTCTGGTATATCAATCTCAACTTCCTTGTTGATCCTAATTTGGCCTTCACCATTACATTTAGTACATCTCTCTTTTATTATCTCACCAGCCCCTTTGCAGTGAGGGCAAGTTGAAGCTATAGTTAAAAATGCATGTCTTTGAGATATCCTGCCTGTTCCTTTACATGTAGGACATTTAATTATTTTAGATGATGGAGCACCTCTACCATTACATTTATCACATTCTACTAAAATTGGTATATTTACTTTCTTTCTTGTGCCAAGTGCAGCCTCTAGGAAATCAATTGTAAGATCCATCTCTATATCGCTTCCTGTTTCAGGTTCCTGAGCTCTTCTCCTTCTATTCGTTCTACCACCAAAAAAGGAAGAAAAAGCATCCCCAAAAAATTCGTCAAATATTGTTGTAAAATCTGAATCAAAATTAAAATTACTGCCTGCCTCATCAAAGGTTTCACCATATCTATCATATTGATCCCTTTTCTCTGGATCTGACAACACTGCATATGCTTCACTTGCTTCCCTAAAGATCTCTGTTGCCTTTGGGTCATCATTTTGATCAGGATGATATTTTAATGCAAGCTTCCTATAAGCTTTTTTTATCTCTTCTTGAGAGGCATTTCTGTTTACTCCGAGTATATCATAATAATCTTTTTTCAATTTTAAACCCCCAACACTACTAATCTATTATAATTAATATTTGAGCATTTTTATAGATGTAAATAAAAAAGGGCGTGATCACGCCCTTTTTTATTTACATC
>JAXHVM010000238.1 GCA_034189185.1 Deferribacterota bacterium | reverse complement strand
CCAAATTCACAATTTAGAATTTTTCCTATTTTAAAATTTCCCATTGAATAATTTTTATTATCTATTATATATACCCATACGAGGTAGGTGTATGAATAATACAATAAAAAATATGAAAAAAAGTGAATTAAAAATCGCAGGTATGACGTGTGCTGCATGTTCTAATCGAATAGAAAAAAAACTCAATAAAACAAAGGGAGTACTCAATGCCAATGTTAATCTAACAACAGAAAAAGCTTCAATTGATTACGAAGAAGGACTTACAAATGAAAATGAATTAATCAATATAATAAATTCACTAGGATATAAGGCATATAAAATAAAAGAAGAAAAATCTAAAAATAAAGCCCACTTAAGGGAAGAACAAAAGCAGCAGTTTAAATTCCTATTCTCAGCTGTTCTTTCTTTTCCACTCCTTCTTAATATGATACTCCAAATACTTTCTATTAAAATTGCAGGTGGATTTCTCTCAAACCCATATATACAGCTCACTCTTGCAACTGTAGTCCAATTTTATGGCGGTTGGCAATTTTATAAAGGGGCATATAAAAATCTTAGCCATCTCACAGCCAATATGGATGTATTAGTTGCTGTTGGTACCTCTGCTGCATATTTTTATAGTCTTTACAATATGTTTTCAGGTGGCCATCTCTACTTTGAAACCTCAGCAATGCTTATAACCTTAATACTTCTTGGTAAATATTTAGAAACACGTGCAAAGAAGAAAACAACAGATGCAATAAAAAAACTTATAGAGCTTGCCCCTCAAAAGGCCAGAATTGAAAAAGATAATCAAATTTTAGAGGTGCCTGTAGAAAAAGTGAAGGTTAATGATATAGTAGTTGTCAAAGCAGGCGAAAAATTGCCTGTAGATGGTGTAATTATAGAGGGCTCTCCCACTTTAGATGAATCTATGCTCACAGGTGAAAGTATCCCAGTAGAAAAAAAAGAAGGTGATGAAGTATTTTGTGGCACAATTAATAAATATAGGCCCTTTAAATACAAAGCAACTAGAGTGGGAGAAAACACCACCCTTTCACAAATCATAAAAATTGTCGAGGAAGCCCAGGGCTCAAAAGCCCCTATCCAGAGAGTAGCTGATACTATATCTAGTTACTTTGTACCTATTGTTATATGTGCCTCTATTATTACGTTTATAATATGGTACTTTTTTGTAAGTGGTAATATAGAAAAATCAATAATGCCAGCTATTGCTGTATTGGTAATTGCCTGTCCATGTGCCCTTGGACTTGCAACACCTACTTCTATTATGGTAGGTACTGGCAAAGGGGCAGAAAATGGTATTCTTTTTAAAGGTGGAGCCTATCTAGAGCAACTTGGGAATATAAATACCTTCTGTTTTGATAAAACTGGCACCCTAACAGAAGGCAAGCCATCGGTAAAGACTATAATGGTTACCTCAGAAGAATATAGCAAAGAAGAGATCATAAAAATTGCAGCATCCTTAGAATATTATTCAGAACATCCCCTTGCTGAAGCCATAATTAATTACTATGGCAAAGAAGGCAATCTATTAAATACTTCGAATGTTGAAACAATACCTGGGGGAGGAATAAAAGGCGTTGTTGATGACAAAAATGTTATTATTGGAAGTCTAGGATTTATAAAAGAAAATTTTAATAACACTTTAATCAGTAAAAATGATGAAAAATATATAACATCGCTAGAGGAAAAAGGCTACACAGTTATAATTGTTATGATAAATGAAAAAATTGCAGGATTAATAGGTATCGCTGATACAATTAAAAAAGATGCAAAAAAGCTCATTGAAAATCTTAAAACAGAAGGAATTAAGGTTTATATGATTACAGGTGATAATAGGACAACAGCCTTAAATATTGCAAAATCCCTAGGTATAGATGAGGTAATAGCCAGTGTAAAACCTTTGGATAAATCAAATAAAATAAAAGAACTACAATCAAAAGTCGGTAAAGTAGCTATGGTAGGCGATGGAATAAACGATGCACCAGCTTTGGCTGCAAGTGATGTAGGTATAGTAGTAGGGAATGCTTCCGATATAGCAGTTGAAACTGGTGACATCATCATTATGAATGAAAATCTTATGAATGTCTATAAGGCAATCAAATTAAGCAAGGCTACAATTAAAAATATCAAAGAAAATCTATTTTGGGCTCTTATATATAATACATTAGGCATACCAATCTCTGCATTTGGTTTTCTAAATCCTATTATTGCTGGTGCTGCTATGGCTTTTA
>JAXHVM010000237.1 GCA_034189185.1 Deferribacterota bacterium | reverse complement strand
GTGGAATTACATGGGGGTACTGGATATCTACTTGCCCAGTTTTTGTCTCCCCTTTCTAACAAAAGAACAGATGAATATGGGGGAACACTTGAAAAAAGGATGAGATTTCCTATTGAAGTTGTTGAAGCAGTTAGAAAAGCTGTTGGAAGTGATTACCTTATAGGTTATAGGTTTTTAGCTGATGAATGGATGCCAGGTGGATTAACCTTAGATGAATCTATGGTATTTGCAAAAAAACTATATGAATTAGGCATAGATTACATGTCTGTTACTGCCGGTACGCATGAATCATTTGCTTTACCAGAAATTAGAGAAAGAGATAAAAAGATGGGATTTATGGTAGAATATGCAGAAAAAATAAAAAAATCATTAGTAGATATTACTGTAATAACAGCTGGTAGAATACAAACCCCAGCATTTGCTGATAGTATTTTAGTTGATGGCAAAGCAGATCTGATAGGGTTAGGTAGGGTGCTTTTTGCAGATCCATTATGGGTTAAAAAGGCAAAAGGCTTAATTAAAGAGGAAATAAATATTTGTAAACCAACGTGTAATATGTGCACAGAATTGGTAAAAAAAGGCAAAAGTGCAGTTTGTATTAACTATCCAAAAGAAAAAAGAGAAAAATTCCTAAAATAGGCAGGCTCAAATGAAAGTTTTAATGTTTGATGCTTATGGAACACTTCTTAACGTATTAAGCCCTGTAGAGATATTAAAAGATAGGGAAATAGATAAGAACCGTTTAGAACACCTATCTATCCTTTGGAGACAAAAACAATTAGAATATACATGGACATTAACACTAATGCAACATTATATAGATTTTTATGAGATAACAAAACTTGCTTTAGATTATGCACTGAAAAAATATAACTTATACAATTTAGATATAAGAAATACACTTATAGATGCATATGATAGTCTAAACTGCTATGGTGATGTGTTAAATAGTCTTAAATATTTTAAAGAAAATAATTATACATCTGTTATTCTTTCTAATGCTACAAATGAAATGCTTAATAAAGCATTAGATTATAATAAAATAAGCGCATATTTTGACAATATTATTTCTGTAGATGATATAAAAATATACAAACCACATCCTGAAGTTTATAATTATAGCATAAAAAGATTAAACAGAGAAAAAGAAGATATATTATTTGTTTCTTCAAATCCATGGGATGTTGCAGGAGCAACTGCTTTTGGCTTTGAAGCTATCTGGCTTAATAGGCAGAATAATGTTTTTGATGAATATCCCTATAAACCAAAAAAAGTAATAAATCATTTAAAAGAGCTTATGTAATAAAATAAATTATAGCTAAATCTAATGTGTTTATTGTAAAACACTTCTGTTTATTCGTAGTAATATTTATCCACCTTTATCCCAGACAATTTCAAATGACATTTGTCTATCTGTAATATAGCAAATCCAATGGGTAAGGATTTTTTCACAATTCGTTAGATTACTTCTTGAGTAATTTATAAAGTTATAGTTACCTGCCGTTCTCCATCTTATATCATCTAACCAAGAAATTGTTTTAAAGATTTTAATAAGGGCTTTTTCATCTTTTATTTCTATTTTTGTCATTTTATCACCTCACAAATTATTTTATATTATAACATATTTTTAACGTTTTGTCACCTTAAACTAACTATCCCAATAGAGTCTAAGTTACTAGACAAGTATAAATTATTTATATAATATATGGTAAATTTTAAATATACTTTCACTAAATAAAATAATTGTTTTAAATGAAAGGTTAAGAAATTATGGCTTTATATAATGTGTTAACATCAAAAGCACTTAAATGGAGAAAAAATAATTATCAATCTGATTATCCTATTATTTCTGAAATAATGGATTTTAATCTTGACCCATCAACTGGGAATCTACGCTTTTTAAGAAAGGCACAATTTGAAGCTCTTGAAAATTATTGGTATTTAAGACTTGTCGAGGGAACTTCTCATATTTTTGATTTGTATAAAAAATTTTATAATGATGAAGATCTTTTGAATGCTCTTAATATTAAACTAAGTGATGAAGAGTGGAAAAAAATAGCCCTATCTGGAAAAGGAATAAACTCAATATTTGAAAGAATAAAAAATGATAATGATTTCGTCAAAAAATATAAATTAGAGGCATTAAGAGAAACGCTTTCATTAAGTTATCCAAGTTATATATTAGCCTTAGCAATGGGAGCAGGCAAAACAATCTTAATTGGAGCAATCATTGCAACTGAATTTGCA
>JAXHVM010000236.1 GCA_034189185.1 Deferribacterota bacterium | reverse complement strand
GGAGCAGAAATTGCAAAGCAAATTGTTTTGACCAACAGATTGAAAATTAAGAAGGTTTTACTATTTAATCCTTTAATTGATACAAACAATCAATCAAAAGGATTCTTAAAATTAATTTATAATTGTAATTATATTTTAAACACTTTGGCAATTTTAAGATGGTTGCCCAAATTACATCATTATCCTGATTATGCTTCTATTGGCAATAAACCATATATTGTTTATTGGTTAAACGATATGACACATGTAAACATAAAAAAATATATTGAATTACAAAAAAATCTAAGATATATAGCATTCAATAATGATAAATGGATAAATGGATCACATATTATTCTTGGGAATAAGGATACAATAACCAATACTAAAAGCACTATCAATCTAATAATGAAAATGCAAACCAATACATTGATTTTAGAGGGTAATCATTTATTACCTTTAATTAATTTCAATAAAATTGAACAAATATTTATCAATTTTTTAAACAATTGAATTATACTAATAATTATGTCAAAAACAAATAAAAAAGACAACAATCAGAATCACTTGCGCATTATGTACGGTATTGGCGGACATGGTAATGGTCATATAACAAGAAGTATTTATGTTGCTGAATATTTGCAAAAAAATGATTGTGAAATTAAAATATTAACTTTTGGACAGGGAAGTAATTATATTAGAAAATATTATCCTGATTATGATTTTATTGATATTTCAGGTTTTGACCTATATTATAAGAAAGGTGCATTAAGACCATACAAAACATTTTATGAGTTTATTAGACATATACCTATATATTTATTTAAGAATTTTTTTATTTTTCTAAAGGTGCTTCTTGAATTTCAACCTGATATTATTCTCTCTGATTTTGAACCATTTACACAGATTCTTGCAAAAACCCTCAATATTCCACTTATTGGAATAGATAATGTTGTAGCGACAATAAGACCTGAAAAAAGACCAGTAAAATTTATATCAAGGGAATTATGGTTCACGAACTCAACAATTCGTTTTTTCACAAGAAATGCAAAACATCATTTTATTCTATCTTTTGCTCCTGAACTAATAAAAATTAAAAAGTGGGAAACCAATATCACAATTGTACAACCAATAATTAGAGAAAATGTCATAAATAAAAGAAAACAAGTAGGAGATGATGATTTTATACTTGTATATCAAACGTCAAATAGTACAATTGAACAAATCAATGATTTAACAAAAACATTTTCCACTATTAAATTTATTGTTTACGGATTAGATGTTCAAAATAGAAAAAATGTAATAAAAAAGCAATTATCATATACTGAATTTATTGATGACCTTTCAAGATGCACAGGAATTGTATGTAATGGGGGATTCTCTCTTATCAGTGAGGCAATATATTTAAAAAAACCTATATTTGCAATGCCAATAAAGGGACAATATGAACAAAGGGTTAACGGTTCATTTATAGCGAAAAAAGGATACGGTGTTTTAAATGAGAGATTTGATGTCAATAAATTTGGATATTTCATTAATAATATTGATGAATTTCGCGAAAATTTAAAAAACTATTATCAGATTGATAACAATGATTTTCTTTTAGAATTAAAAAGTGTAATACAAAAAGTTGGGAAAAAAAGGATTAGTCCGGATTATGGACGTTTTTATTCAAGAATATTAAATATCTGGTATGTTAAACTTATTGTACATATTAGTAAAAAAATATCCATATATAAAAATAAAACCACTTAGTCTCAAAAACTTAGCGCAACCAATATATAATGGAAATAAAAAACAACAGGAGGCTAAAGAATGGAGAAAGAGCGAAAATACAAAAGATTAACAATGGAGGAACGAGAGGATATAAGCAAACTGTTATCCCGGGGATACAGTCATAATGAAATAGGCAGAAGACTGAACCGTCACAAATCAACAATCAGCAGAGAGATAACGGGCAGAGGATTTACAAAAAAGAGTTACAGAGCGGATTTGGCACAGAAACGCTCAAAGAGACAGGCAAGCAGCAGGAAGAAAGGGAAGAAGAAGTTATTTTAGAATAACCATATGTAAAGGAACATCTAAAAAAGAAATGGTCACCTGATCAGATTGCCTGACGGCTGTATTCCGCTCAATATTGTCTTCTTGCCCATTATTCTACTTCCCTCAGTTTTTCCTCTATTTCCCCATAATGAATTGTTGTTTCTTCATTCATGAGATTCAGCAATTTCTTGACATCTTCGTTTTTTGTATCAATTACATCAGAATAATTATTCTCCATCA
>JAXHVM010000235.1 GCA_034189185.1 Deferribacterota bacterium | reverse complement strand
AGATTATTTTGATAATGAAATGGCAAATCCTGACAGTGTTGAAAATTATAAAACAGAAATTGAAGTACTCCAACCGATATTTATGAAAGGTAGAATATATTTTGGGATAAAACAAGCATCTAGGATGAATGATATTGCAGAACTAACATTTGAGAGAATACAACAAGAAATTCTCTATAACTATACAAATGCTTTTTTTGGAATGGCTTTGGCAGAAAAAGCGCTAGAGGTCTCAATTAAATCGTATAATAGGACACAAAGTTATTATGACCTAACAAAGAACTTTTATGAAAACGGCATGGTTGTAAAAAGCGATTTGATGATTGCCAAAACACATCTACTTAAAAACGAAAGTGAAATAAGTGATGCTCAAAAACAGGTTAAGGTTACAGAAAGTAGATTGCAACAATTACTTGGAATTGATGAAGAAATTAACATTCTTTGGGAAACACCCTCTTTCAACATAAACAAACCAGTGAATATATATCTCCAAACTGCTGTTAGTAGTAGGGAAGATCTTCTTGTATTAGATAAGAAGCTAGAAATTGCTGAGATTGAAATAATGAAATCTAAATTCAATTTTTATCCTGAAATATTCCTTTTTGCTAATTACGAATGGAATAATAGTGAATTTCTAAATGATGGTGCTCAAGGAGCAACCTTTGGTGCAAAAGTATCCTTCAATATTTTTAACGGTTTTATCGATTATAACAAGATTAGGGAAAATAAGAGTGATTATCTTTATACACTTAATATAAAACAGGATAAAGCACGTAAAATACAGTTAGAGGTTAAAGATGCATATTATAGCATTAAAGCAGCTAAAAAAAAGCTTGAGGCAGCAAAAAAACAGGTTGAATCATCTTACGAAGCGTTGTCTATTAATCAAAACAGATTTAGAGAAGGATTAATTAGAATTACCGAACTACTTGACAGAGAAGTCGATGCCAAACAAGCTGAACTTAATATGTATATGGCAGAATATGAGCTTATAATCAACAAGGCAAGATTGTTGCTAAACTCAGGTATATTAAAGTAACAACTCATGGAGGAAATAAATGAAAAGCTGTAAAAATATTTTTTTAATGTTTTTTGTTGTAATAATTATATCCTGTTCAAATATTGAAAAAAAAGAAAAAACATCACCATATGACAAACCTGACACATTTATTGTTGATACAATTAAAGTACATAAAGAAGTCAGTGGTGCAAAAATTACTTTTTCAGGAACAGTTATCAGCGACGAAACAGTTATGTTAATGCCTAAAATTATAGGATATATCCAGAGCATAAATGTAGATATAGGTGATTCTTTTTATAAAGATGATGTACTCGTTAGCATCAGAAGTGATGAGCTGGATGCCAAATTAAAAATGACAGAAAGCGCTGTAACTGAAGCATGTATAGGTTTAAGACAAACTGAATCCGGTTTAAAAATGGCACATATGGAAAAAAGAAAAGCAAAAGCTCAATTCATTTTGGCTGAAAAGACATACAAACGTTATAAAAGGCTTCTTAAAAGTGAGAGTGTAAGCCAGTATGAGTATGATCAAGTGTTAGCTGAATATTTATCTGCTAAAGAGCATTATAATATAGCTATTGAAAATGTAAATATGGCTGAAAAGAAATTAAATCAGGCCGAAGCAAAACTAAAACAATCAAAGGCTATGTTTTCAGAGAGCCAATCTTATGTTAATTACAAAAAAATAAAAGCACCTTTTGATGGAATAGTGCTGCAAAAATTTTCTGACGAAGGCAATCTTGCTTCACCTGGTAGTGCTGTGCTGAAAATTGGCACACACAAAAAAGTTATTAAAGCAGACATTGGTGAAGATCTATTTGATAATGTTTTTCTAGGCGATAATGTCACAATAAATTATCCCTCCAGAAACATAACTTTTACTTCAAAGATTAAAAAGAAATCCAGCCAAATATCGCCAAATACAAGAAAATTCATTATTGAAACTAATGCCAATAATGATCTGCCAGTCGGTGCATATGTGAAAATAACGCTGAATAAAGGTCAAATTAAAGGTATTTTTATACCAAAAACCGCCGTAAAACAGGTGGGACAATTAGATGTTGCAATAATAAAAGAAGGTGATCAGGCAAAAATGCGTGTTTTGAAGCTTGGCAGAGAAACAAATAATATTGTTGAGGTTTTGAGTGGGCTTGATGGTGGAGAAAGATTAGTTCTAACAGATGTAGAGTTGATTAAATCTGGAGATATACTGGTAGAAAAATAAATGGCCGAAAACAATAATAA
>JAXHVM010000234.1 GCA_034189185.1 Deferribacterota bacterium | reverse complement strand
AATAATATTTTATAAATTATGGATAATTATTATATAATTTTAAGCACCTCAGTTATTATAGCTTTTGTTCATACAATTTTAGGCCCTGATCACTACATACCTTTTGTTGCTTTATCTAAGTCTATGAGTTGGAGTTTAAGAAAAACCCTTTTAATTACAATTATTTGTGGTATTGGGCATGTTTTAAGCTCTGTTTTGCTTGGTATTTTAGGTATAATGTTTGGTGAGAATCTTCTTAGATTAGTTGATATAGAGTCAAAAAGAGGTGAATTAGCTGCGCTTTTATTGTTAATTTTTAGTTTTACCTATTTTTAGCATTTCGTTATTAACAAAATATACTCATGCTATTGCAGGGTTTGTTATTTTTATCTGTGGTTTTCTAATCAAATTTTTAAATCTCTAGATTTTTTTAAAGCAATGTTTATGAGTCTATCAATTAATTGTTGGTAGTTTATACCCTCTTCCTCCATTAATAGTGGAAACATACTATGGGTTGTAAACCCTGGTATTGTATTAATTTCATTTATAAATATTTGGTTTTCTTCATCAAGAAACATATCAATCCTAGCATAGTCTTTACAATATAATATTCTGTATGCTTTTAAGGCATCTTTTTTTATCACATCCACTATTTTTTCATCAATTTTCGCAGGAACTATGAGTTTAGTCCCCTTTTCATCTAAATATTTTGCTTCATATGAATAAAATGTTTTATTTGTTTTAATCTCCCCTGGTTTTGATATAATTAGCTCATCTTCTTTGTTTCCTATGATTGCAATTTCAATCTCGCGTCCTTTAATTGCCTCTTCAATTATGATAGTGTTATCAAATTTTAGGGCTATCTCTATAGCGTTTATTAGTTCTTCATATTTGTTGACCTTGCTTATACCTATTGATGAGCCTAAACTAGATGGTTTTACAAATACCGGAAACTTTAATTTTTCAGGAACTTTTTCACAAATTTCCTCAAGTGAGTCTTCTAAGCTATTGAATTTAAGGAAGTTTGCCACTTTTAATTTAGCAGCTTTTAATAATTCTTTTGATACTATTTTGTTCATACATATAGATGATGATAAAACCCCTGAGCCTATATATGGACAGTTAACTGTCTCTAAATAGCCTTGTATTGTTCCATCTTCACCAAAAGGTCCATGGAGAACCGGAAAAGCAATATCTATATGTGTTATTATATTATTTTCTTTTAAATCATAAATTACACATTTGTTATTTCTGTTTTTTAAAAGTGTTACATTTAGATTTTTATCAGAAAAGCATAATTTATCATATGAAAGATTGGAGATATCTCTATCAATTAAAAAGAAGTTTCCTTCTTTATCTATCCATAGAGGCAATAGATTGTACTTTTTTTTATCATATCTAAGAATAATATTTTTTGCAGATTCTATTGATACCTCATGTTCTGCTGATTTACCTCCAAATATTAGTAAAAGATTTAATTTTTTCATAATTTTAATATAATTATCATTAATGGATGGTTTAACTGTATATAAAATTTCTAAAATTTTAAAGCAAAATATTATAAATTATAGTATTAAAACAATAGGGGTAGTTAATAATAATGTTCAGGTAGTATTTTACAAGCATCCTATTTATAATTCATTGCATATATTATTAAACCCACAATTAGTAGCTATATATGTTGATAATGTTTTCAATAGTGAAAATAATAAATTTAAGTTTCTAAATAATACATGTATAAAAGATGTTAATTGTAGTGATTTTGAAAGGGTTATATTTATTGATCTTTTTAAATATAGATCAAGCGGTAGAAAGATTATGTATAAATTAGTTTTTGAGTTTTTTTCAAAATACCCAAACTTTTATATATTAGATGAGGAAGATAAGATTATTTATATGTTAAATAATCACTATTTGGATAAGAGTCGTAAAATTGAGTTAGGCGAATATTATGTAAACGTAAAGTCAAATAAAAGTAAATCTTTGAGAAGTGACAATTTTTATGATTTTAAAAAGATGAAGGGCTTTTATAGTGTTACTGCACTGCATGCCTTAGAGTTAGTTAATAATATAGGTTTTGATAAGGCAAAAGAAAACATTATTAACTCATTAGAGAATGATTATTTTTACATTGATTTAGATGACAGATTAATACCTTTTGAACCGATTGATTATAAAAAAGCTATTACTTTTGAAGAATTAGAAAATTACTATAAGGAAAAAGTTGATAAGAAGCTTTTACATGATCAAAAAAAGAAGCTATTAAGCTTTTTTGATAGACAGGAGA
>JAXHVM010000233.1 GCA_034189185.1 Deferribacterota bacterium | reverse complement strand
CTAAATATAAACATTGAAGATAAGCATTTAAATGTTACAGATAGTAATAATAGGTATATCATAAAAGATCTAGATCTAAGCAATTATAATGGTGAATCTATATATTTAGATGAAGGTTTATCTATGGTTTTAAAAAATACGTCAGATACAAACTTTAAGGTTAAATTGACAAATGGCAATAAACTAGATTTTGGTGATATGGCAGTTACAAATAGTGGTTCTGGAGAGGACCTCTTTTTCACTCTTAACAATATAAAAGATGCGTTAGAGTATAATATTGTTGAATATGGCATTGGCGAACCTAGTGCATGGCAATCTGATACATATAAATCAGAGGCAAAACCCTTTTTACAAGGTGAATTTAGTGGAAATTATAATGATAAATGGAGTTTTAATATAGATGCTAATAACGGATTAAGCACCTTTCATTTACAAGGAGAGCAAACATTTAACCTAACAGGGAAGATCGATGATTCTCTTTGGCAGAATAGAGCAAAAGATATTGATTATAATATAGTTGTTAAAGATGGTTATAACAAGCCCCATATTATTAATATAGACAATGATTATGATTCAACCGATGAATTAATAGAAGATTTAAATAATCAATTAGCAGATTTTAATTCAACGGCATATATTGAAAATGGTTATATCAAGGTTGTTTCACCAGGTGATACAAATATTTCTTTACATGCAGAAAATAATAATGCAGCTAAATTATTTGGTTTTACTAATTCTGAGAATGAGCCACTTAAAAATACAATTATTTCATCAGCAAAGCCCAATATACATTTAAGTGACAAAAGTAAAGATGAGAGAACAATAGCTATCAATATAATAGATGATGATAAGATAAAAGAAACATATGAGATTACATTAGAGCAGAAAAATTATGACAGCTTAGATGATGTTGTTAGCTACATTAATAGTTTAGAGGATTTACCAAATGGCATTGATGCTAAAAATATAGAGGGAAGACTGGCTTTTAGTTTTGATAACAATATAGATGGACTACTAGTAGAATCAAAAGAGGATAATGAGCTTTTAGGTTTTAATAGGATCGGTGATTCATTAAAATTAAACATTGTAGATGATGAAGAAAGGCTTGTGAAAAATTTAGAAATAGATACAGCTGGCAGGGCATTTGATGTTGCTGATGGCGTTAAAGTAGGTTTTGATGAGGGTATTATTTATGCAAAGGATCACTTTACTGCAACAGTGGGCTCAGGAATAAGATATGAATTGAGCAAGTTGGATGAGATTGATAAGAATTTACTACTTCATCAAACCAAAGAGGGGAACAAGAGGAATCTTATAGACTCGACGATCAATTTCAATGATATTTTAATTGAGACAAATGAAGAGATAAAGGCAGATGATTTGGGTTCAAAGCAAGAAGATATTGTAAGGGCCGCAACGGAATTACAGAGAGCAAATCAAGCATATCAAGCCGCACTTGCTGCAACCACTATGAATAATCAGATTAGTATATTAAATTTCTTGCAGTAAAAGAAAATATGTTTTAATGAGTGTTTAATTTATCTTTTAGTTTTAACAGTCTTGTTTTTAGATCTTTCAATCTTTTAGTTAGGGTATACAAGTAGTATCCTAAAATTAGCCATATTAGCATATAGGCTATTACAAGGTACTCTAAGTTATCCATTTTAATCCTCTTGATATTTTAGTTTATTTATCTCTAACTCTATATTGCCCGCTATCACTCTTTTAATAATTAAATTAATATAGAGAAAAGTAAATGCTGCAAGAGAAACAAATAGGGTGTATAGCATTGATTGCTCTAAGCCACCACCTTTGCTAAAAACATCTGGATGGATAGTCCTAAACCATTTTATAGCAAAATAAACAAATGGCACATCAATAAAACCAATAATTCCCAAAATGCTTGAGAAGGTGTGTTTTTTTTGTTCGTCATCTACGAATTTTCTAAGTAAAAGATATGATATGTATATAAACCACAGTATAAGAGTAGTTGAAAGTCTTGGGTCCCACGTCCAATAAGCTCCCCACACAGGTTTTGCCCATAGTGGGCCAGTTACAAGCACAATTGAACAAAATACAATGCCAATTTCTGCTGAGGATGAAGCTATATTGTCACAATATATGCTATTTTTTATAAGATATAGAATGCTAAAGATAAAGGTAATAAAAAAGGCAAGAAAGCTAATCCATGCAGATGAGACGTGAAAATAAAATATTTTTTGTACTATTCCCATAGTTTTTTCTTCAGGGGCATAAAAAAATATCATAAAAAT
>JAXHVM010000232.1 GCA_034189185.1 Deferribacterota bacterium | reverse complement strand
ACGATGGAGATTCAGATGAAGACATTTTTAGAACCACTATGAGAGTACGTTACGAGTTTTAATAAAAAATATAAACAAAGGGTGGATAATTATGTATAGGTCTAAGGTTATATTTTTATTTTTTGTTATAAGCTTTTTGTCTTAAGTCGTTTATAAAATCAACCAAAATCTAGCTTTTCTTGCTTCTACAGAAAAATATATTAACTATATCTATTTTTAAGTTTTAAAAAATATAATATAGTTTTAAATTAAAATAGTTTAGTTTTGTTTTTTAAACTCAATTTTAATTTATATTGACAATTTTCATAATATTGTTTAGTATTAATAGAGATTGGTTCTTTTTTAGCTTATCTTGTCTAAAAAGCAAGAATTAAGGCTAAAATAACAGGCTGATCAGATAATATAATAATTTGCCGTATTATGAGGATCTACTGTGTCTGATCGAGCTTGTTGTAATCAAAATTGTAAGGACCTTTTAAAATTCCCTTCATTTGTTCATATTGCAAAATCAGAAATCATTATTTTCTTTAGACATTTTTTTATAAAACTTAATTATCAATTGGTTATATTACTAATGTTATCATTTAAATTAGCTAATAATTTATTTATCAATGAGATATGAAAATGCATATTGTTAAGCAATTTTCAGAAGATTTGTGAGGTATATGAAATATGAAGAATAAAGTTTTAATTGTAACTTTTCTTGTACCTACTATCGATGGTATAGGCCTTCAGATGTTAACTATCTACTTGTATAGTATGGTTAATAGGTTTAATATTTATAAAAAATTTGCTAAATTATTTAATAATAGCTAATAAATATTGGAGAGTGTTATGAGTAATGCAAATGTTTGGTTAGTTGATGCAATTAGAACACCTGTTGGTAAACATGGTGGTATATTATCATCTGTCAGACCAGATGATTTAGGTGCTCTTGTCTTAAGGGAGATTGCACAAAGGAATGACCTAAATTTTAATGATTTAGAAGGTGTCTACTTAGGTTGTGCAAATCAAGCTGGAGAAGATAACAGAAATGTTGCAAGAATGAGTGTATTATTGGCAGATTTTCCCGTTGAAGTTCCAGGTTGTACTGTAAATAGACTGTGTGGATCAGGACTTGAAGCTATAGCGGTTGCTGCAAGATGTATTATAGCAGGGGAAGGACACTTGTATATTGCTGGTGGTGTAGAGTCGATGAGTAGGGCACCATGGTCTATGCCAAAGATCGACAAACCATTTAAAATGGGAAATTTAACTGCATATGATACAACATTGGGGTGGAGATTTACTCATCCAGATATGATTAAAAAGGGCCACACAGATTCATTAGGCATGACTGCTGAAAACTTAGCTGAGATGTATAATATAGATCGGGAATTACAGGATAAGTTTTCCCTTTTAAGTCACAAAAAAGCAATTAAAGCAATTGATGATGGAGTTTTTAAAGACCAAATCATCCCTGTAAGCACAAAACAAGGTGTTTTTGAAATAGATGAAGGACCAAGAAGGGATACAAGCTTAGAAAAATTAGCTAAGTTAAAACCTGTATTTAAAAATGGTGGCACAGTTACAGCAGGTTCATCAAGTCAAATAAATGATGGGGCAGCTGCTCTACTTTTAGTATCTGAGGAATACGGCAAAGCACATGGCTTAAAACCTATAGCAAAAATTATAGCTTCAGCTGTAGCAGGAGTGCCGCCAAGGATAATGGGAATAGGCCCTGTTCCTGCAACAAAAAAAGTTTTTGAAAGAACCAAATTGTCGATGGATGATATTGATATTATTGAATTAAATGAAGCCTTTGCAGCTCAATCGTTAGCAGTATTAAGAAAATGGAATATGGATATGGAAGATCCCCGATTAAACCCTAATGGTGGTGCAATAGCTTTGGGACATCCTCTTGGCGCAACAGGTGCTATATTAATGACAAAGTTGCTTTATGAATTAAAGAGAACAAACAAGTTAACCTTTGGGTTAGTTTCTATGTGTATAGGGGTAGGGCAGGGGATATCAATGGTAGTAGAAAAAATATAAGAGGGGCAACAAATGATAAGAGATAGGTCAACCTTAAATGTAATGATAGATACAATTAAAGAATTTGTTATGAATGAATTAATACCAAGAGAAGTTGAGGTAACAGAAAACAATCAAATTCCTGAGGATATAATTAATAAGATGAAAGAACTGGGTTTATTTGGATTATCAATTCCTGATGAATACGGCGGACTTGGGTTAACCTTTGAAGAAGAAGTAAATGTTATTTTTACACTGTGTTATGCCTCTCC
>JAXHVM010000231.1 GCA_034189185.1 Deferribacterota bacterium | reverse complement strand
GTTATATCGATAAACAAGAAAAAAGAGAATATTTTTTATAAAGAAAAAATTTTAGAAGAGGCAAGAATAGGTTTTATAAAAAGGATAACAGGTGATCAAGATCATACAAAATATACATATGAAAATATAGTAAATTTTATTTGCGATGAAGAAAAGAGGGTATGTTTTATAAGTTTGTGCAATGACATATTGAATATAGTAAATAGTATAGAGGATTATAACTCAAAAATTAAAATACTGTATAAAAATAACATAAAAATAATAGACGAATTTTTTAGTAGGGCAGTTAAAGGTATGACTAAAACATATTCAGCAAATAAAAAAATTGATCCTAGTAGTATATCTATTATAAGAAAGAGTGTTTAAGGTGGAAAATGGTTAATATGTATGATTCTTTAAATAAAGCTGCAGCAGGTTTAGCAAGTTCGCAGGCAGGTTTAAATGTTACAGGTAATAATATAAACAATATTAATACAGAAGGCTATTCAAGGCAGAGGGTTGAAATAAAGAATGATAATGGTCTTATTATAACTGAGGATCCAAAAAGGGTATATAGTGATATAATTGCAAAAAATTTAAGGCATGAAAAATCTGATTATGAACAGTATGACACAATGGAAAACGGATTAAAAAGTGTTAATATATATTTTAATGAATTAGAAATTGGTGCCGGACTTGGAGATTCATTTAAAGAATATTTTAATGCATGGAGTGACTTAGCAAACACTACCCCTGATAATACTGCAGAAAGCCTATCAAAGAAAGAAGTTGTAGTTGATAAGGCATCAGTTTTAACTAATAAAATCAATGAAACTGCCAAATCAATAGAGAGGCAGAGAAATGATAGCAATGAGAAAATAAAAGATTATACAAAAAAAGCGAATGAGCTAGCGGATGAGATAGCTTCTATTAATAAAAAGATTGTAAGTATTGAAAATGATTATAAAAAAGCCAACGAATTGAGAGATAGAAGGGATGTGTTATTAGATCAATTGTCAGAATTGGTTGATATAACAACATTTGAACATGCCAACGGAATGGTGTCTGTATATGTGGCCAATAATCCGCTAGTTGATGGATTGGTTAGTAATAAATTAATTTTAAAGGAAAATAGTGAAAATTATTATGATATATTTTTAGGTAATGAAAAATATGGTGAAAATATAAATATAACAACGAATATCAAAGCTGGGAAGATCAAAGGCGAATTAGAGCTTAGAGATAATTATTATAAAGAATATACAGATAAATTAGATAACTTAAAGGAAGCCCTTATTTTTGAAACAAATAAGATATATACCACTGGTTATGGAGAATCTTATTTCAATAGCCTAACATCAGCAAAAGGAGTTTTATCTAAAGATGCTAAACTTACTAATGATCCTATAATAGGAGATAAAATACAAAAGGGAACAGTCCAATTTAGCATTTTTGATAGTAGCGGAAACCATATAGATGATATCTCCATAAATATAGACCCAACTGTAGATTCTCTTAACAGCATAGCTAGCGAAATAAATGAAGATAAAAATATACCCATTCACGCTTCAGTGACAGAAGATGGAAGATTGCAAGTTAGAGGGGAAAAAGATTATACCTTTGCTGTTAAAAATGATACAACTAATTTATTAGCAGCACTTCAATTTAATGCCTTTTTTATTGATGATTCAAGCGGGGAGATTAAAGTTAACGATCTTGTAAAAGAAAATTTAAACTATTTAAATACGCACTCCTTTGTCTCTTCAGGGGATAATTCTAATGCTTTATCATTAGCTAATCTAAAATATAAGAGTATTGAATCTTTAAACAATCAGACTATTGAAGGCTATTACACAGTTTTAACTACAAAAATCGCTTCTGATATCTCTGAAATAAAATCTTTTAAAAGCACAAAAGATTATGCTGTAAGACAGATGGAGCTTAAGCTAGATGAGGTTAAAGGTGTTTCTTTGGATGAAGAATTTATAAATATGTTGAAATTCCAAAAGGCTTATGAGGCCAATGCAAGAATGGTTACAGCAATCGATCAGATGATGGATACAATTATAAATAATATGGGCATTGTTGGGAGATAATATGAGAGTGACTTTTAATACATTTAATTACAAAAATTTAGAAAATATTAATAGAGACCTTAACAGTATATTAGATGCAAGCGAGAAGGTGTCAAAGGGTATGAACCTTATTAACCCAGAGAATGACCCTGTTAATTACTCAGATGCAATAAGCACTCAAAGGACGATAGATGAAGCTAAACAATTCCAAAGAAATGCTGAAAATGCAAAACTGTGGGT